>NZ_JAEUFG010000020.1 GCF_018588585.1 Bacillus sp. SM2101 | reverse complement strand
ATGAGTCCGGTTCAATACCGAATGCATGCCTTAGAAGCTGCCTAAATATATATGTCTAACTTTATGGGTTCAGTTCATCATTTTATAGAATGAGAGTCTATTTTCTTTTATACAAACAATAATTAATTTCACACCAACTACATCAAATGCTTCCATTAAAGCTGTTCTTCAGACCCACATGCCCCATCCGAATCAGTAGCAGTTGGGAATGTGGATGATTCAGCTGTCTATATGTAAGATAATTATTTAGTTGAGGTTTTATTGTTTATAGTATCAGATTATAAATAAGGGCTGTTTAAAGTACGAAAAAGATCAAAAAAAGCAAAAATTAATGAAAATTACCTAGTACACAAATACACGCTCATTATACATAAATGGCATACTATAATTTATAAGATCCTTCTGCCAACCTCCCTGATCACCCTCCTTTCATGAACGGAACAGGGAGGTACATATATGGCTAAGTTGTATTTAGCCCTTTCCCCTCGTACAACTTTTAGTAGCTTATCTGCATCTTCAATATTAGCTGTTAGCAAGGTTCATTTGGTATGAGTTTTAAAAGTCAATCAACATATTGACTCAAAAAAACAGCCCTACTAAGTATGTGGGGCTGCTTCTTATAATCAAATATTTATGTAATATTTCATTAAAAGCTCCTGCTTTCTTTCTTCAATTTCTTTAAATATATCTACATTAGATGAATTTTTTCGTTTGCGTTTCAATATACCTTTTAACAATGTGATCACCCTTTAGTTTTGATACTTTAAGTATAGGCTAATACCCATTTTCTGAAACCGAGCAAAAGATTTGTTTTTCTCTCATACTTATGACTGAAATGATCCTCCTTCATTTGCTCCATCAAACACAAATTTTCACCCCCCATAAAGGTTAGGGGGTACATCATCTAAACCGAACCAACAGCTTTTATCCATTACTATTCTAAGTTTATTTAGCCCAATTATATAGAATAGCAAAAACACCCCTATCGTTTAAATAAGGCTGTTTTTGCAATATTTTTTCCAAGATATTCAAAAACGTTCTACAGTTAAATCAGTATTTACAGCGATCGCAGCTTTATTTCCTTCTGCTGCCGAAATCAATAGTGATGAAGGGACCAATTTTTCGGTTTCCCCAGCTATATAAATGTTTTTTTGAGTTGTCCTTCCCATTCCATCTGTTACAACAACTCCATTTTCGTCTATTTCACAACCTAGCTGTTCAACAAATGAAATGGGGCGATAAAACCTAGGTACAACAAACCCTCCTGATCTTGCTATCTTTTCTCCTGATTCAAATTCTATTTCATGTAAATGCCCATCAGCACCTATTAATTTTTTAACTGGCTCCATCTTTATTGGTATATGGCGCTTTTGCAGTTCTAAGGCTCCACCTTCACTTATTTCAACGCCATTTGTTACCAGAACTAAATCCTTAGACCAGTTGTAAACTAATTTTGTCATATGAAGCATATATTCTTCATCTTCTGCAATAATAACGAGTGGCTTTTCTCTCATCTCCCAGCCATCACAATATGGGCAACTAAAAATGCTTTTACCATAATAACCTCTAACAGATGGTATAGGAAATACTTCTTGAACACCAGTGGCTAAGACGATTTTTTCCGCAATAAATTCTTTATCGTCTTCGGTCCTAACAATAAATTTTCCATTATCTTTAATTATCTCCGTAATCTTTGTATTAAAGTAAGATATTGCAGAATACTTCTCTAATTCTTTTAACCCTATTTCTCTAAATTCATGTGGTTTCGTTCCGTCTCTAGTTATAAACCCATGTGATTCTTGAGTGACTCTATTCCTATTGGTTCCATCATCAAACAAACCAATATTTCTTCTTGCCCTACCTAAAGTTAAACTAGTACTTAACCCAGCAGCTCCTCCACCGATAACAATACAATCAAAAATATTCATTTTGACTCATCCTTTTCTGTTTTTATTTTTATAACAATTATTAAAGACCTTTTATATCCGTAATTAAGTTAAAGTTGAACAAGTACCTTTCCAAATCTTCCTCCCATTCTTAAAGGGATTTTACCTGTATATGTTTCACGTAAATATTCTTCGGATTTTTTTAGTAGCTTATCTTCTAAAGGGATTCCGTATTCAACAAACCATTCTGTTAATTTAGTTACGACGTTTTCGATATCTATGTCCACAATTTTCACATGTCTTTCAATTAAAGATTGATAAGAGTAACCTTTTAGAAAAAGTAGTTGTAAAAGATATGCCATATCAGAGGAACCAATTCCTTGCGAATCTACACCTATAATTGGTAATAGTTCATCCATTACATGATTTTCTTTTCTACTAGACATCCCACTTATATAACAATATTTCTTCGCAAACCCAAGTGCTTTTTCAACTATATTCCAATTGCTTATAGCCGGACACATAGATGAAAAGACGAGATCAAAGGATTGTTTATTATTGTCTTCCACAAAATCCTCAAACGGCTTTTGAATGATATTTACTTGAACAGAATGTTTTTTTGCATGTTCCGCTAACATAGTAGCTAAGTCTGAAGAGGGTTCGATAGTTGTAACCTCTGCTCCTTTTCTTGCCATAGAAATGCTAAACACACCAGATGCTGCTCCTATGTCTAACACAGATATCCCCTCAAAGCTAACACCTTGTTGTTCAATCCATGATAAAATTCTATTGCTTCGTTGTCTACCTTCATCACTGAACGACATTTCATCATAAGACTTAGCCCATTTTCTGAAGCCTTCTGTATTATAAGATCCCACCTGCCCCAACCTTTGCATTATTTTCACATTTGTATTAGGATCATTTTCCCAAGCAGACTCCCATGTTTTCTGATTAAATAAGTCTCTTCTCAATTATGATCACTCCTTCCATTTAACTTTAAATTCAATGACATTAAAGACATTTTATATCCGTAATTAGATTATAAAACAACGTTGACTGTTGTTTTATTTAAGCTACTTTCGTATTGAATTGTGTTTTTGTACAACAATATAAACACGTATAAAACAAGTTTTCCTGACTTTCTTCTATAAATCGATGACTGTTGAGAATTACGACATCTATTCTTCTTTTAGAAACAATAGCAACAAAGTATATGATAAAAACCTTTATTTAATTAAGTCAGAAATTTTACGCTTTCTTAATTCTTCTTCCATTTTTTCTTCTGAACTTAACATGACTTTTTGTATCGGACATTCAGGTCCATGATCATAACAATCAAATAATGAAGATCTTCCTTCAATTGCATCAATTATATCGAGAAAAGAAATTGATTCCCACCCATGAGACAATGAATATCCTCCATTAGCTCCAGATGCAGAAGTAACCATGCCTTCCTTAACAAGTTTCGTTAATATTTTCGATAAATATGTCGGGGAAACATTTAATTTCTCGGCAAGAACTTGTACTCCAACAGGTTTATTAGCATTTATTGTGGCTAAGTATAACATCGTATGCAAAGCGTGACTTGTTGCTTTTGAAAATTTCATTTTCCAACCTCACTTTAACAATGATTACAGACTTAAAAGGTCTTTAATAACGATTATAATTTAAACTTATTTTGATGTCAATTTAGGATACTCTACTTTATTTTGCTCACTAACACACTTTCAAATTACACTAATCTAGTAGGTTTTTGTCAATAAACTATCGGGGTGTATACTTCTTCAATCACGCACCATCTATGGTTTTTATGCTCATTTCTCACACAATCAACTATATTAAGACATATAATGTTTCATAAAATCAAGTATAGAATAGAGTTGAAGTAATGAGCACATATAAGACTACACCATGTTGTGGAAAAAGTGTCACCAAAGAGACAAGTGCTGCATGCTGTAATTGTCCCGTCTCGGCTGGAGAATTCTTTGGTAATTTTAATATGTCTTGTGGGCAGCAGGAGACTGTTTTCTTTATAAATGAAGGGATTGCACCAACTTTGAATGGAAGTATCGAAGTAGCTCCTGAATCTGATTGTGGAGTCAATGTAGTTGTTACCTCAAATGGAAACGACATCCCTTTTAGTATTGGGAGAGCATGTAACCCAGATTCTATAGGGAGAGGGAATAGTAGGAGCTTCGTATTTAAGAATGTAACTCAAATAGAAATTATATGTAATGGTAATGGGATGGATAGCTGTTGTGTAGGTAATTATTTCTTTACAATAGTAGATAGCTGTGTAACTGCCACTCCCCTAGGTGTTAGAAGAATCCTAACCTGATTATACAAAATATTAACAGTTTCATTTTTTTACATATGAAGAAATGGAACTTTCTTACTCACTAATTATGAGTTTCTTAAATATGATTTATTTGACCTATCACATAAATACAAGCTTAAAACTATATTGATATACCTAATATAAAGTACATCATAAAATTATCACACTCTCTCCCTGTTTCCTCTCTTCACGAAGAAACAGAGAGAGTTTACATATTTATAGGCTGTTTTCGCATTGATTGTTGCTTTTCGTACTAAGAACTAAATACGTATAAACCAAGTATTCGTAGCAGGTCAATTGCAAATTTTACGAAAAGAGCCTATTTATAAGATTATTAATAATAAACTTCTGATTAGTAACAATCACATGGTACTTCTACGAAATCATTGTTATATACAGGTGTACCTACCGTACAGTTATCTTTGTCACGAAAATACAGGTTTGCAAATACACACATACATTTACATTTATTCTCGGTTTCGATCACGAGTTCAGCGTGTCGAGTCATATCAAAATCAAATGTTCTACGAGTTCCTGGAGGAATCATTATTGTCTCTTCTTTAATTATTGATGGTTGATTTAATTCATCCCAATCAAATGCTGTAGCTCTAATTGTACATTCTTCTTCACCACGATTTAGAATTTCAGTATGTCCATTATCAGCACCGACTTCTCGGTACAAGACACCAGTAGTTCGTACTTTTCCTTTGGACATTTATACACCTCCTTCAACCTTTATAGTTCATAATATTCATTAATGAGAGAATAGCTTGGACTTATATATAGAAATAAAAAAACTATGCTTATATATATTTCAGAAGCATAGTTTATTATTTGAATTTGGATAGATATCATTTCTATTATGTTTTCAATGCATCAATCAATTACTTGTGTTTACTATACCTTAGCCCCATTTATCCATTTCAGCGTACACTATTTTATAGGATCTCCAGATATTATGTGCCAATGAAGATGTTTATAATCTTAGTAATCTCCTAGATTAGTCATTACTCTGCAAGCACCATGTTCCTCAGTAACTTTCGAAGCAACCTGTTTTATTACATCGAACATTTCAAGTAATAACTCATTATCATCTTCTTCAAATGTAATTAAAGAAGAGATGTGCCTTTTGGGTATGGCTACAATATGTGAAAGGCCTTGTATGATAATAAGCTAGAACATTATTAGTTTCCAATACTTTATTCACTAGAGTTTTACCACTTAATACCTCATCGCAATAAAAATCTTCCGTCATCATAAATCTCCTAGAATTTTATCTAATTACAATATTACACCAATTTAGTATTTGTTATAGGGGCCAATTGTTTTTTCTTATTCAACCCTTCCTTATAATTGATTAAAGATCAAAAAAATGGACTGATCAACAGTCCATTGTTGTTCAATTCTTTTGAGCCATTTTGCAGATTACTTAGCTTGCATACCTCTTTTGACCCAATCAGAACTTCCCGTTATTCGTTTACTACTGCCCATCGCATGTGATCTTCCCATACACCATTTACTTTCATCATTTTTCGAGACAAACCTTCATATTCAAAGCCTAATTTCTTTACTACTTGAATTGACCCTTTATTCCTTGGGATAATAGGTGCTTCAATACGATTTAAGCCAAAGTCTTCGAACACCACTTTAATGGCCTTTTCTAAAGCTTCAGTAATAAACCCTTGATTTATTTCATCTTTATCTATTTTGTAGCCAAGAATACAAGACTGCAGTATCCCACGAACAATTACACTAAAAGAAATACAGCCTATAACTCTAGCATAGCCTTGATCTGCTTTTTTAAATATCCACAACTTAAAAGAATTTCCCTCATTATAAGATTCGAGGTCTTTTGTTATATTATTTTCTTGAACCTCTAGAGTATAAAAATCAGAAGGTCTTTGTACCTCCCACTCTGCTAAGAAGTCCTTATTTCTTTGATAATAGGCAAGTACTTCCTCGACGAAGGTTTTATCTATTTGTCTTAAAACTAAACGTTCAGTTTCATATATTTTCATTTTTTCAACCTTCTAGTTTATATTTGGTCAGTTATACACTTATCTTCAACATTATTGCAGAAACAGCAGAAACAGTCTGTTTATGTAACCTTTACATAATTAAATTCTTTGTGAATAGAAACAAATAAATTATTGCTACAATAACAACAATAGCTAAACTTACTACTATGAATCCATAAATAAATCCACTTACTGACGCAAACACATCTAAAAACATGTTCTTAATAAAGTCGAGAACCTTCTTCATATATTTACCTCTCTACTAGTAATAGGTTTGTATAATTATAACTTCACTCTTTAAAACATCCTTTATATCTAAACTCTGCCCTCTAACTTAAGACCAATTATTTCAAATGTTTAGTACTTAGGCAACCTTTTGTTACCAAATATTTTACTAAAATAACAAAGACCCTTGTCTTATTTCAGCTTAACACCATTTTATTGAAAGCGAATACTTCTTATCATTTGTAATAACGCTTTGTGAAATAAAATTTTTCTTTCAGAGAAGCTATTTAAGATGACTGTTTTCCCATTGATTGTTGTGTTTCTTATTAAGAAATAAAATATGTACACAACTAGAGTTCTGGAAGATCGTTCAATTATTTATTTAACAATTTGTGTAGTAGCCAATAAAGAAGCTTTCACGACTAAAATCTTGATTTTTTACTGAATCAGCCTACATGCCCCAAAATATTTTAGCGTTATGAGCCAATTTACAAGAAATTCTTCTTTCTAATACACATATCGCCTACATATAAGCCCCTATACTTAAATATTGACAAAGTGTTAATCATCATCTATTATATAAATTATCCTAGTTTTGAGATAAATATTATTAGAATAAATAATATTAGATTATATATAATTAGGATAAATAATATTTTTTATTGTTTAACTGGCCAGTTATCAATATAAATTTAACTACAGAAAGGTGCTGTAAATTATGAAAAAAAATTTTTTAGTTGCTTTACTCTCACTTTTGTTAATGTTTGGTATAATCGGAAGCTCTTTTGCAGCTGGGTTTAATGACAACAATGAAAAATTAATTCAAGATGAAAGTTCAGAAAGTGAAGATAGTTCGTTATATCCAGCCCCACTTCCTGATAATGCAAAAGGAGCTATGATCCCTATGGATAAAGGGTATCTAGTCGAGGAAATAGGAGATGGAATTTATGCTGTGATGGATGGTATTTTCAGTACGATGTTTATGACTACTGGAAAAGGAGTTATAGCAGTGGATGCCCCAACTACACTTGGAGATAAGTATTTAGCAGCGATCAAAGAAGTAACGGATGAACCGATAAAATATGTCATTTATAGTCATGCACACCAAGATCATATTGGCGCTGCATCTATGTTCCCTGATGATGTAAAGATCATTGCGCATGAAGAAACAGCAAACATATTAGAAGAAAGACAAGACCCTAACCGCCCTATCCCTACACAAACTTTTAAAGGCGATAAAAAAGTGTTATCAATTGGAGATAAAAAGCTTCAGTTAGATTACATTGGAGATAATCATCAAGAAGGAAACATATTTATTTCTGTACCAGACCAAAAAGTTTTAATGGCTGTTGATATCGTTTTCCCAGGCTGGGTACCGTTTCGATATTTAGCTCTTTCTGATAATATTCCAGGGTGGATAGATGCGCATTATAAAATATTAGAATATGACTTTGACACTTTAGTTTCTGGTCACGTTACTCGCTTAGGCACACGTGAGGATGTAGAAACTCAAATAGAATACATCGAAGATATAATTGAAACTACTAAACTTGCTATGCAAGAGGTAAGTCAATTTGAAATTGGTCAAAGAGTTGGTTTTGAGAACCCTTGGTATGTCATGGATGTTTATTATAATGAAGTAATTAAAGTAGCTAATGACGATCTTCTTCCTAGATGGATTGATCGACTAGGTGGAGCTGATATATATACATCGCAACACATTTCCAAAGTACTTGATATGTTACGACTTGAATAAATAGTATTTTCTTTCCACATGTTCATACCTTTTAAACGTCTCCTCTTAAGCGTTTAAAAGGTATGAACTGCACCTGCAATATAAGTGAGATTCTCCTACATGAACGAATTGATACGTGTAGTGTTCCTTAATGAATACTCATATTATTGAATGACGTTAGTTGTTAAATTTCGTTCCTCCGATACAATTATTAACCTCGTCTAAATTCATTTACGAGGTTAATATAATTACTTACATATAAACTGCTTTACAGCATTAAAAATATAATAGTAAAGTTGTTAAAACTCGTATATCCGATTCAAGTACCATACTTGTGGAATAACATTTACTTTAAAAACTAATCAACTCAATAATCATTTCGTATCAAAATAACAAAAAGAACCCCTTTTGATAAAGCTTGATCAAAAGGGCTCTTTTTATGTGGATGTATACATTATTTTATTCAAAATGGTACAAACTTTGATTCAAATGAGCATTTGTTATAAGTTTATATCATTATTATTACACATGTGTGTTGCAATTTTTTATTTATCTGTATGAATCATGTGTTGGTTGAAATAAGTCTTCTTCAGCATTTCTAACCATTGAAAAGTGTTCAACATTGTAATGACCATGGAGAGTTTTATTATGGTGATTTATAATATCTTCTGCTCTTAAAACATCACTATCCGTTGTTGAATGTCCGTCACCGACTAATGTGACATCCAAACCACTAATAGTTGCTGTTCTTACAGCACTATCTATACAGTGCTGTGTTGCACAGCCCATAATAACAACATGCTCAATTTCTTGAGACCTTAAATGATTTAAAAGTCCTGTCCCATGAAATGAATTCGTAGCAGCTTTATCGAAAACCTTTGCATTTGCAGGTACATTTATATCATCGTGAATTTGAAACCCTTTTCCTTTACCTTCAGCAACATCCTGATCCCTTACAAAGACTACTGGAACTCCGGATATTTTTGTTTTTTCTATAACTAAATTGATATTGCTAATAAGTTGCTTTTTATTAAAAACCGCACTTTCTTCTTGATTCCCATCAATTAGTTCTTGTTGAGCATCAATAATTAATAATACTTGATTCAAGTGATTTTCCCCTTTCAAATTTGGGGAAACGCTATATAGTTAATTAGACGTATCCCCTGTAGTTTTGTTTACGTCAATATATTTTTTGTTAGTCATCATATCTACCTCCTTAACAAAGTATTGTCTCATTATTTTTCATAATATTTAGGCAACTAAATATTAACACAATTTCTTTTACAACGATACTTCAAAAAATTCATTTTTATCATTTTGTTAAAGATATTCCATAATAGATTTTTTCAGAAAGCCGCTTTTATACACTTTCCCAAAAGATATAATAAACGTTCGCAAAAGTTTACGAAATAATATTCACTACGATCTCTTGCATAAATCCCAACTCTCAATCCACTCACTAGGCTTTGATTATTCATACTCTATACACTATAATTCCTAGTTAGTTTAGTTACTACACTGAAACACATAGTTTATGTAGAGTCAGTATAAAGTGGTTTAATCCACAAATCTTCTAAATGTCTTCATGAAAAATAGTATCATTTGGCATAATGGTACGGAGTTTATGGACTTCGTCTTTGTTTGTACTATGAACAAAAAATTCTGTTCCCCAATGTCCTGAGTTAAAGCATTTAGTTTCATCATTATAAAAAAAGAGAGAAAACCATTTCACTCTCCCCATGTTATCCAAGTAATCGGATAACAGATAGTTTACCAGATGAGGATGTAATTCAGTTTGTAAAATGGTGATCTCGTCTAGTACGTGTTTTATATTAGTACCTTTTATTGACACCAATTCCTTTATAGTTTTCTTTTCCACATTCCAACAATGTATTTCAACCGTATTACTTTGTGCTGAAAAGTATGTAATTAGAGGTATCCAGTAATCATAAGATATAGGGATTGCTACATCTGAGTTTTTCTCCCTATACAGGGGTACAGCAAAGTACAATTTTGAGTGCATTACATCTTCCTCCTTTTTAGTCTTTTATATTAAATATTAGTTATCACACTATCACATATGAATAGTACATTATTTGTCTATATTTTTATTAAAATAACAGGCAGTGATTGTAAATGAATACCCACACAATAAGAACTAAATTACAATACCCTCACTTCTCTTACAGTTGAAAGCTTAATAGTAATGAGTGAATGTTGGTATTTTGCCATATTCGCAAATAAACACTTTTCTGATTTGTTCCATAAAAGTGCTTATTGTTTAATAACAACTATTTATTTACCTACTCGTTCAAAAGCTAGGTGTCCTGCTAAACCAGTTAACACACTACCCATGAACCACCGTTGAACCTTTTGCCATGTAGGACGTGTTGAAAACCATACAGCTATTTTACTAGCTGTTAAAACAATGAGCAGATTAACGATAAAACTAATTATAAGTTGCGTAAGACCTAG
Organism: Bacillus sp. SM2101; assembly: GCF_018588585.1. Classification (NCBI taxonomy): domain Bacteria; kingdom Bacillati; phylum Bacillota; class Bacilli; order Caryophanales; family Bacillaceae; genus Bacillus; species Bacillus sp. SM2101. Next base: position 70,002 of record NZ_JAEUFG010000020.1, on the reverse strand, counting down.
AGTAGCACCTTGGAGAAGTAATGAACCTTGTGCTGGATCTTGAAATTGAGGAAGTAAAGATACATACAAAATTGCAATTTTAGGATTTAGTAAATTAGTCATGAATCCCATTAGAAACAATTTTCTCGGCGACTCAATAGAAAGGGTTTGCGGGGTTAAAATTGAAGTCTTTGCATTAAATGAATTCCAAGCAAGCCAAAGTAGGTAAGCAACACCTGCCCATTTGACGAATTCATAAATAAAGGGAACTGCACTAAATAATGAAGCAAGTCCGAGTAATGTCGCAACTAAGTAAATCACAAATCCAAGCATAACACCTAAAAGAGAGATGATTCCTGCAATTCGTCCTTGAGTAATAGAACGAGAAATAAGATAAATCATGTTAGGACCCGGAGAACATACAATACCAAGTGAAACCAATGTAAAAGCTAATAAACTCCCAATGCTAACCATAAAATTTCTCCTTTCAATATATTAATAGTTGGAAATATCTGCTTAATTATAAATAATGACATCATTCTAGTCAAAGAAAATAAACAGTCATAAAGAAAGCTGCTTCTCTATTAGACTTTCCTCCTTCTGTTCTTCCTGTACTCTACTACGGTTGTAATATTTTAAACAACTATTTAACTTCGTTTATATATCTTCATTTTTATTTGAGTAAGTTGGAATAAGTATACTTCCCATAATAAACATCACTATTGCAGCCCCAATAAAAATATAACGGAATAGTTCTTCTTGATAATATACAGCCTTTATCCCAATTATGATCCATCCTAATAGGATGAGGATTTTTCCAATAAGTCCCTTTGACATCATTACCATCCTCCTATTATTTTCCTCTGGATATATTATCAAATTTTTCCATTTATGTAAATCTAATATTTTGATAGTCAGCTCTTTCCTTTTTCACAAATAAAAAGGTCTATTTTCAGCTCCTTGTAACCTAAATCATTTTCATTTCAGGTTATACCTAATTTGCCAAAGATAATTGTATTATTTTTCATATTTTCAAGCAAAAATTTATGTTCTACGAGATAATTACCGATTTTCCCGAACGAGAAAGCTAAGCCAACATATACTGTTGAAGAGTAAAATTTATTACATCACTCACAATATTATATTTCACCATTTACCCATTCTATCGATCCAGGTCATTTTACTAGTTTCTTAGAATATAACAAGAGTCTCAGTTGTAATATTTATTACATCGTTTAATATTCTTAAATTATCATTATTAGGTGAAATATCCTTCATTAATATTTGTACAATTTTAAAAGAAATGAGGTGAAATTATGTCAGATGCTCTACAAGTCTATACTTTTGGAAAAGATAATAAGGGCAACCTTATGCCTCTTCAAGGCGTTCAAGTGGTGACTACGACAGATAACCCTTCGGTTTCGATAAATTCATTAACTACAGATTCCAACGGATTTGGACGAGCTACTGCCAACGGTCTCGGTCAAAGTGTGAATACAGTAACTACTTTTCCCACATTTCATCCCCCTAGTGGAACTAGCTTTGCTACGAATGATATGGAAGGTGTTACGGTTACACTGAACTTCACAACACCTATTATCTCAGTGCCACCGAACCTTGATTTAATACTTAATCAAACTAACACTACCAAAATCACAGTTTACTCATTAAGTGCGCCAAATAGAATTAAAACCGTAGATGATTTGTTGGCACAAAGAAAGCCTTTAGAAGGTGCAGATGTACGTCTCGTAAGAAACCAAGTACAAAAGGATCAACAATTTAGTAATAGTGATGGCGTAGCACAACTAGACATGCAGTCTTCAACGACCATGGTTGGTTTCAATATTGAAATAGGTGCTAGTGGGTATTTTAAAATTAATCTAACTCCATTTACAGTTGGTGAAAATCTTGGGGTTACGTTTGATGCTTACCTAACAAAAGATATTGTACCTCAACCTTAGTAAAGATTTCCGTAACAACATACACATTAAGTTTACGAATATAGTGGTTCAGTTCTTTACTCAATAAGGATTATTTTAAACACTAGTGTTTATAATTCCTAAGAAATTAAATAATGGCCCTTTCAATGAAAAAAGAAGCCTCTTCGAGAAAGGCTCCGTATTGATGAAGGGGTTGTTTTTCGTACGAATAAATAAACACGAAAACAACTAGATTTTCTGCCATATTTTCTTTAGTAAAATGACAGCTATATGGAATGATAGTAACAAATTTAGTTAGTAATAAGTTACTTCTGCACTAACTGAATGAGGTTGCCACATGTATCATTGAAGATAGCTATTGTGACTTCACCCATGGCTGTCGGCTCCATAGAAAACTTCACACCTTTTTCCATTAATCGTTTGTACTCTCTTTGAATATCTGTAACACCAAACATTGTTGCTGGGATGCCATCGGCAAATATCTTCTCTTGATACTCTTTAGCGGCAGGATGGTCATTCGGTTCGAGTGAAAGCTCTGTACCGTCCTGATCATCGGGAGAAACGAGCGTTATCCACCTAAATTTCCCGGCAGGAACGTCCTCCTTTTTTACAAACCCAAGCTTTACTGAATAAAAATCTAGTGCCTTGTCTTGATCTTGCACAAATATACTCGTAACAACGATTTTCATACTTGGCAGCCTCCCTTGTCTACAAAGAACATAATATTCCAATTTGATAAAATTACACTTGATTTGATGATAATTCGATAACATTTATCCTTCTTAATACTAAATTATATGACAATAGTTTATATAGCCATACACGTTACAAACTTTATTTTTTCCCTTTCCTTCTGTATAAAACTCCCCCTATAAAAGATGTTATTATCAAAAGAAGTAGGGGTATGACACTTTTATCGAGACCTTCAATTAAGATAGCAAATAGCATTCCTAAAAGCATTACTCCCGATATAATAAAGTAAACTAAAGATGTGTCTATATATTCTTTAGCTGTAAATTCTTTTCTTCTAATCATAAATATCTCCCTTACAACCGAGTGTATTCATTAAAAGCTCATTTCGTAAACATTATTGCTATTGTAATTAAATTAGTACTATAAAAAGTGGCTTTAAATTGTTAGGTATAGTTGTATGGAAGAATAGATGCCACGAACTCAAGTTGTGTACGTTAAGTTTTGCTTCTTAAACGAAACACAATAATCAACACTTAACACCGATTATTTCAAATGTTTAGTACTTAAGCAATCCCTTTTTACAAAATATGGACATAAAAAACACTTTTGTTAATTTCAGGTTTATAGTAAAACATGTTGAAGCAACTGATTAAATATAAAAATACTAGTGGTAGAATTATAGCAAGAGAATCTGGAAAGGAAGTATTTTTTATGTTAGAAAACAAAACAATAATAATGTTAATGAAGTTATCAGACCGTAAATATTGGGGGATGTCGATTCTGAATTATGTTGTATTAATAGGTAGCGTGTCAGTAATCGTGTTGTACGTGTTAGACACTCCTATTAGAAGAGTAATAGGTCCGTATGCTTTTCTTATTTCCATAATAAGCTTTATTGATCATCATGTTTATTATAAATTAGTTAAGAAAGTCAAAGAACAAGAAGAGGTTGAGTACGAGAAAAATAACCAGTAGAAAATATAACAAGGCCATTAAAGGATTTTCTACCTTTCCTACAGGTTCTTTCCACTCTATTATGTTTTATAAAAGGTCCTACGGATTATGAGTTCAACCAATCAATTTTCGATTGCTATTATTCTAGCTCTACAACATTCTTGTATCATGAATAACCATGGGCTAGTACATTCACCATTCTCAGTGTATTTTAAAAATGTCATTATTTTTATTATAGATTTTCAAATAAAAATTCTGTAATTTCTTCATTTAAGTCATGATGGAACTGCTCTCTATTTAATCCAGGTGGGTCTTGTGATGGAGGAAACGATGTATTTGTCATTCCTTTTGGAAATGGGCTAAGAAACGAAAAATGTCCTGCATTTTTAACAATTTTATGTAGGATCGTTGTACTGTCAGGTATCCCATTCAATATAATGTCTGCATGAAAAGAAGGTGTAATTTGATCTTTCTCCCCTACATACATCAATATAGGGATGTTTATGTCATCCAAAGCACCCTTATCTTTAAACCAGACTGAAGCTGGTGCTAGCAGAACTAAAGATTTAATTCTATAATCAGGTGTAACATTAACAAGATGAACTTTTCCATCAGAAGATTCATATGGAAAAGAAGTTGGTACTCCTCCTGCTGCAGCTAATGCTGTGTACCCTCCCATAGAATGTCCGATAACTGAAACAGAATCTGGTTTTAAAATTTTTGAGAAATTTTCATTATTAAAGAACCAATCGATTGCCATAGAAATATGCTTTGGCCTAATCGTTAGGTTATCTACAGTACCTTCTAATGTATTGTCGTTTATATTGTTAAATGGGTGCTCAATCATTCCTACAACAAATCCTTTGCGAGCCAAATAGGAAGCAATCGTTCGATAAACTAAAGGTGAACCACCGGTGCCATGAGATATCAACACCAATTTGAACACACCTGCTTGAGGCTTAGCATTACTTGAAATATGCAATTGATATGGTCCAATGTTATCCACTTTTTCAGGAATACTCGTTGGATACATAACAAATATTGAAAATGTTATATCTAATTGTTCGTCAGTAAGCTCGACTCTTTTATAACCAGCAAACCATTCTTCATTCATAAAATTCAGCTCCTAATAATATAGAATTATATTCCGCTATATCCCAATGCAATGAACTATCTATACTCCTATTTCCTTTATAACAAAAAAACACCAAACAATATTTTATAAGTAGCAATGATCTATTCCACAGATTGAATTCCTATTTAAATAAGACATACTTAGAGTTGTAGTTGAGTATCATTAATTGACTTAAAACGATACCTTTTTTATAGGAACATAAATATTATTTTGTAATAAATTTTGGGAATTTATATTACATCTCTCACTAAACTCGGTAGTACCTGCATGTTCATAACCAGAGTGTGGGAACCATTCTTCATATATTACGCGCCAAGTTTCTTGAATTGATTTACTAAAATCTGCTGGTTTTACTTTTGGTGTAGTAAAAACAGCAAACTCTGTTTCTGGAAATATTCTAGAAGTTTGACCTTCCTCCACTTGATCAAAATCATATACTTCTGCTCCGATTATATATAAAAATTCTCCAGTTTCTATATTAAAATCTGTACAAATGCCTAACTCAACCATTTTGTCACTATGAATACAATTTTGTATCTTCGCACCTAAATTTCGCTCTTTATATACCTTCCAAAAATGTGGAATTTCTTTAAAATTCCTTCCATCATCTATCGTCGTTCTTAGCTCATAACCAACCACTTTATATTCAGGTTTTTTAATAATACGAAAATCCATTTCAATTCCACCTAAGTAGGGATTATATCGACGCTGCAGCACATTTGCCTTTGGATATAAATGTGTTTTAATACGTCGTTTTCTATATTCGCTAGGTGTCATTTTAAATAATTTTTTGAAAGAACGTGTAAAGGTTTCATGGGACCTAAATCCATTTTCCAGAGCAACATCAATTACTCGAATATCTGTACAGGAAATTTTATTAGCCGCTTGCACTAACCTCCTTTTTCTAACGTACTCCATTACCGATGCTCCTACCAACGTATGGAATACTCTATGAAAATGATAGATTGAAAAGTTAGCTTTATTAGCTAGCTCTTCAAGTGTTAAGTCATTTTGTAGGTTTAACTCAATATATTCAATCACTTTCTGAATCGAATAATGATATCCCATTGGTAGTTTAACTCTCCTCTCTTGTTTAATTCTATCTCTTTCAGTTTGAGATTTCTTGACGTTTTTTGCTTTTGTATTTGAAGCAGGAAATATTGAAAAAGAGTTTGTTAATTTAAGAGGGCGTTTATGTAAATTTTTGTAAAGAGGAACAGCAATCATAAATTTCTTTTAATCTTTCGAACTAGATTTGAAAAGTACTATAAAATATGATGATATATAAAAGTAGGGGGCTTAATGTGGGAATATACGTTTAAGCAGCTTTCTTGCTAATAGCAAGCTCCTATTACAAGAAACAGTAATTATAAATAATTTAGCGGTCTTTTCTAATTTATAAATATTTTTAAATAAGGGAGCTGGATATACCTTATTTAAACGAGAAAGACTTCTTACCGAACAATGCTCCAATATTATTGACAAAGAGCATTCACCTCCATTTCATCTCCTGTAATTTGCCAGATTCATTAGCCGGCTACTAGTCATTATCCATCATTTATCTTCTCACTCTGGAGTGTTGTAATATGAACAAACATTATCCCAAACCAATCTAAGTAAGGTATTTTCACGGTCTTTCTAATCTGGTTTAGGTATCCACTCAAATATATTGTGAGACTCAAGGTTATCAATGAGATGGTTTAACCATTCATAGTACTGTAACGCTTTATTAAGCTTGTTTAAATCCTGTTCAATTACTACCTTTATTTGCTCATCAATATCGTTACTTAATAAGATATCTTCTATTTCATTTTTAGACTTCTCAATTGCTTGTATATTAATCATAGTTGCATGTCTCCACTGAATGGAAAAGTAATCTATAAAGGTCTGATACCAATCGTCTTCAACTACATATTGATCCTTTCTTGATCCTTTTTTCCACACTTTATCAACCATTTTCAAATCCATTAATGTACGAACTGAAGTACTCATACTCGTCTTACTCATACCTAGCGCTTCTTTCATCTCATCTAACGTCATAGGTTCATTTTGAAAGAATAGCAAACCATATAACCTGCCAATTGATGGAGTTACACCATATAAGGACATATTTTTTGCAATAGAATCAATTACTCGTTCTCTCGCTTTTATAAGTCTCTCTTCCTTGTCCATAACAATTCGCTCCCTATTCCAAGTTGTTGTAATTATAGACTACTCATTTATTCTTACATTGTAAAGAAACGAAATACTAAGGATTTCAAACAATATGAGAGGAATTGTAAGGTACTCTACGGTCAGTTTGTACAGTCTATTCTGTACGTAGTTTATGACGCTGTACACTCCCTTATCCGCTTTGTAATCAAACTTATGGTTGCATACAATATAAACTGTTGGGTAGAGATAAGAGAGTGGACATTTGAGATAAGAGGTGTACGAGCATGGCTCAAGAAACAATCTTAACAGTAAAAGAATTGACAAAAGTATTTGGGAAGAACTACAAAAAGGCTTTAGACATGCTAAAGGAAGGAAAATCTAAACAAGACATCCTTAAAAATACAGGTGCTACTGTTGGTGTTAATTCAGCTAATTTTGATGTATATAAAGGTGAAATTTTTGTCATTATGGGTTTATCAGGGAGTGGGAAATCAACTCTCATTCGATTGCTTAACAGACTAATTGAACCGACAAGTGGAAATATTTACATTTATAAAGATGATTTAGTAAGCATGCCTAAAGACAAATTACTAGGTATTCGTCGAAAAAAAATGAGTATGGTCTTTCAAAAATTTGCTCTCTTTCCTCATAGAACAATTTTACAAAATACAGAGTACGGTCTAGAGGTACAAGGGATAAGTAAATCTGAAAGGAAAGAAAAAGCTCTTGAGTCACTTCGACTCGTTGGACTAGAAGGATATGAGAATCAATACCCTTCTCAATTGAGCGGTGGAATGCAACAACGTGTAGGCTTAGCTCGTGCTTTAGCAAATGATCCAGATATTCTCTTAATGGATGAAGCTTTCAGTGCGCTTGACCCTTTAATTAGAAAAGAGATGCAGGACGAGCTTTTAAGCTTACAATCTAGCATGAATAAAACCATTATATTCATTACTCATGACTTAGATGAGGCTTTACGTATTGGTGACAGAATAGCTCTGATGAAAGATGGGAATATTGTTCAAATTGGTTCTCCAGAGGAAATTCTAATGAATCCAGCCAATCGATATGTTGAACGATTTGTCGAGGATGTTGATCTATCTAAAGTTCTTACAGCAGGACATGTGATGAAGTCACCTGAAACGGTTCAACTAGATAAAGGTCCTCGTGTTGCTCTACAACTAATGAAAGATAGGAGCATTTCCACAATCTTTGTTGTAGATAAAAAGAAACATTTACTTGGCGTTGTCACAGCTGATGCAGCCCTAAAAGCAATTGAAAAAAATCAGCATCTCGAGGACATTTTAATAAAGGATATTTCTACTGTATCTAAAGAGACGCTACTAACTAATGTGTTGGAGCTTATGGCTACAACTAGCTTACCTATGGCTGTAGTAAACGAGGAGAATGTTATTTCTGGCATTCTTATCCGAGGAGCAGTCCTTGGAGGACTTGCAGGTAACGATGAACACATAAACAGTGAGCACTAGCTTTTATAAGGAGGCGATTGCCTATGAAAATGCCTAGATTGCCTTTAGCTGATTGGGTAGATGTAACAGTCGAATGGCTAACCAATCATTTCGAAGGTTTTTTTGAAGCTCTATCAGAAGGGCTAGAATGGCTTGTGGATGCAATTGTACAAGTACTTGAACTAGACTTCGTAAATATTGGAGGAAATGAAGCTATAAGTACCTTCCTCCTCATGCTCATTTTTACTTTATTTGCATGGAAAATTGGAAACTGGAAACTAGGGATATTTACTTTATTTGGACTATTACTTATTGATAACTTAGGATATTGGGCTGAGATGTTGGAAACTCTCTCTCTCGTCCTCACATCTGTTGCGATCTCCATCATCGTTGGGATTCCCATAGGAATTTGGGCCTCGCAAAACAATACAGTAAATAGAGTTATTACCCCAATATTAGATTTAATGCAAACGATGCCTGCATTTGTATATTTAATACCTGCTATATTTTTCTTTAATATTGGTGTGGTCCCAGGGATTGTGGCTTCTGTTATTTTTGCTATGCCACCTGCCATTCGACTAACTACTCTAGGAATTAAGCAGGTTCCAAATGATTTAATTGAAGCCACACACGCCTTTGGTTCTACTACAAGGCAACGATTATTGAAAGTACAATTACCATTAGCAATGCCAACCATCATGGCGGGAGTGAATCAGAGTATCATGTTATCTTTATCAATGGTTGTCATTTCTTCGATGGTAGGAGCTCCCGGATTAGGAGCTGAAGTCTATCGAGCTGTTACACAAATTCAAACAGGGATGGGCTTTGAAGCAGGAATATCTATTGTTATTATTGCTATTATCCTTGATAGATTAACCCAAAATATAGGAAAAAACAAACAAGGAGGAAGAATGTAATGTTTAAAAAATGGTCTCTATTTTTACTAGCTGTTACCGTGATCGCAAGCTTAGCCGCTTGTGGAGGTGCAGATGACAAAGATAAAACTGAAGAGAATGCAGCATCTTCAGTAGGAGAAAGTGTTGACTTTGAAATTGTGGGTATTGATCCAGGAGCTGGATTGATGAAATCCACAGCTGAGGTAATTGAGCAATATGAACTTGAAGACTGGGATTTAATTGAAGGCTCTGGGGCAGCCATGACCGCCGCTTTGAAAAAAGCTTACGAAAAAGAAGAACCTATCATCGTCACTGGTTGGACACCACATTGGAAGTTCTCTAAGTTTGATCTAAAATACCTAGAAGACCCTAAGGGAATATATGGTGAAGCTGAATCTATTCATACAATTGTAAGAACTGGCCTTAAAGAAGATCATCCAGTTGCTTATCAAATTCTTGACCAATTTAATTGGACTTCAGAAGATATGGAAAACGTAATGGTGATGATTGAGGAAGGTATGAAACCAGAGGAAGCTGCTTCTAAATGGGTTGAGGAAAATAAAGAAAATGTAGAAAAATGGACTGAGGGTATAAAACCTGTTGATGGTGATGAAATTGAGATTGCCTATGTTGCTTGGGCTAGTGAAATTGCTAGTACCAATGTTGTTAGTAAAGTTTTATCCGATGCAGGGTATGATGTAACCTTACGTCAAGTGGAAGCTGGACCTATGTGGACGGGTGTTGCAGATGGTAGTGTAGATGCTCATGTAGCTGGATGGTTACCATCAACTCATGAGGACTACTACAATAAGTATGAAGGTGACTTCGAAGATTTAGGAGCAAATCTAGAGGGAACGAAAATTGGGCTAGTTGTACCTGCCTACATGGATATTGATTCTATTGAAGATTTAAAAAAATAAGAAATAATGTACCAATATACTAAGTGAAAGAGGCTGTCCAATCAGTCCTCATAAAAGTAAAGCATCTAATGAAAAATAAATTATTTTCCATTAGATGCTTTTGTGTTAATCAATGCTTTATGAAAGTAGTTTTAATCTAGGTATAAAAGATGGTGTATACCGTTCTATCAAATATCTTGAAAAAGTAATAGGAAATTCTAAAGGCGCCACATCCTCTACTTATAACTTCGACATCTTTGTTCAATAAACTATGAACTAATAGAATACTTATTTCTGTAAAGAAATGTACCTCAATATAATTAAAGACGCTTTTCAGTATTATTTATAAAAATGCGCCAAGTTGTAAATAACATTTTCATGTAATCCAATAGTAAGCTAAGTTTACCTTAGAACTAAGCGATTTATTAATCATTGTTTATCATAATGATATTTGTTTCTCCGTGTTAGGCATTCATGCCATCTATTTTAGATTTCATTTACTCCCAATTTATTGTCTAACACGATATTACGAATAATTTTCATTGGCTTGAAACTATCATCATACGTCTCACTAGCTATTGTAACTACAAGATTTATTGGTGGAGAAATAATTATATATTGCCCTCCAAAACCTAGTGCGAAGTAAAAAGTATTATCATATGAAAATTCTTGTTCCTCGTCTAATTTATTCACCCACCAGTGCATCCCATAATGTCCAATGTAATCATATGTACATAAGTGTGGAGTTGTAGCTTCTTTTATCCACTGTGAGGATACGATTTTCTTTCCATTAAACGTACCATTTTGCAACACTAATAGCCCGATCTTCGACATGTCTTCAATTTTCAAAATAAGTCCGTCAGCACCTTTGTTAATTTTCATTTTATCAGCATACCAATGGTATTGTTGAATTCCTAACGGTTTAAATAAATGTTCATTAGCGAAATCCTCTGTTTTCATCTTTGTTACTTTTTGTATTATTGCTGATAAAACGTGGGAACAACCTGAATTATAGTTCATATGTTTTCCAGGATAGTGTACCATTGGGCGGTCAATTACAAACTTAACAATATCGTCATGATATGTCATTGGAGCAAAACAATTCCATTCACCAAACTCTGGGAAATGCAGTCCATCGGACATAGTTAATAGATGATGTATGGTTATGTCCATTTTTCTCTTGTCTTCCTGAGCTTCAAAAAGTTCAGGAAAAAATTGATATACAGGCAAATGTATTGAATCTAAGTATCCTTTATCTAGCGCAATACCCATCAAGATAGATATGACACTTTTTGTACATGAGTTTATTTTATGAAGTTTCTCCTTTTGTTTTTTGTTTTTATAATATTCATATATATTCTTTCCCTCATGAGTAATGTAAACAGCGTTTATTTTCTTCTTCCTCAATTCCTTATTTAATTGATCTCGATTCATTTTCCAAAACTCCTTTACCTTTACAAAGAAATCATTGTGAATGATGTTTTCTTTTCTATTTATGTCTTTGTGTGTACAAAATAAAAAAAGACCAGCTATGGTCTTTTTAGTTATTTCTAGTATTAAAGAGATGTGTTTCACAATACATAATACTAGATCGCAATACTTTAGTTTATTTGTAAACTAAAGTAAATCCATCTTAACAAAAAGCCATAGAGAGCCTCTCTATGGCTTAAACATGCAAAAAAGATTAATACAAAACTTCCGTTAGAGGGCCTTCAAAGTATTTTATTAAATTCGTTGAAGTAAGTTTTATGTTTACCATTTTGAAGAGCCTCCTTATCAATTCTAATAATTTACATGATATTGTATTTTATGGAATTTGTAAACCGGTTTTATAGAAAATTCAAATTTTTCTTTATGCTATTCAATGAATTCTCTCCTTTCTTTATTAAAAGAGATAGATCAACCTAATTCCTTTTTCGGTAAGTTAATTTAACAAATTCCAATATATAGACTCATCCATAGAGAAAAGCACCGTATTGCTTTATTTGAAAAACTTACTATTCTAATGTGATCACAGATTTCATCAATTAGTTATTTGGTTTAAAGTTCTAGTTGGCATTTTCGATTAACTAAGAATGGACAGAAAAATTTGAGATTATTAACTTATCATGCGTGCAATAATAAATGCAGAGGTTAACTTACATTTAAGGAGCTGGTTATGACATATGGGTGCAATAGACCGGAATGGATATAGATTTGAACCTGAATATAGTTTAATTGAGAAAAATGGAGCAATTCACGTATATAACAAAGGGGAGTTTATTGATGAAGTCAAATTTTCCTTTTCTGGTAAATATCCAGAGCTTGATCAAATTGAACAGCTAGTTGATAAATATTGTGAAGAGCGAGGAATCTGATTACCTTACATTCTTTCTTCTACCTTGCGTTTCACTTGCCCAATTCATTAAGAAAAGCGCATTTCTTTCTCTAGAAATGCGCTATGTAGTGGGATCGAATCTCTGGCACTATTACATTATTTAGCTATAAGATTACCGATTAAAGAATTGATTTTATTTTCTCGTTATTTTCGAGCATTACGGTCTATGGTCATTCCTTAATTGGATGTCATATCGCTTTATAATGTAATACATACTATGTACTTGGCACCTGTGTATCCAATCATTAAGAATGGTTACATGGCTTTAAAATGCATATTGATACAAACCATAATAAAGAGGAATACTGATTAATACTCCAAAAATACTTTCTATAATTGATAGTTTTTTTATATAACCTGGAGGAAAAACGATTCCTGTTATCCCCCATATTAATGCACATACAAATATTATCATCCAAATAAAAGGAGTTAACATTTGAACATTGTACACATAACCGAATAACCCGATAAAAGTGATAATGTGCATTACTAAATCAAGTTTTTGCCTTTTGGTTTTAAGCTTCTCCACGTATAAAAAAACAATCAATGAAGCTGCTAGAAAGATCAAATAAATTGACCACATTACTGTAGCAAACATACTTTCCTCCATGATATGAATAGTTTGCTCAATCTTATAATATTAAAATTGAATTGTCATTAGTAAATTTTTGGTAGAGAAAGCATATATTAATCTACAAAACAAACGCTTAAAAATGACACAATACTTACTTCTTTGACGGTTGAAGGCTTAACTATAGAAATAATATAGAAGCTAAAATAAATTCATGCTAACTTCTTTAATGGCAAACGCTAATCTCTATTTTAGATTAGCGCCAGATTGTTAGTAAGCATCCATCATATTTCCATACCTAATGTGCTTCTTTTGTAACTAGCTGATGGGTATATAGATTTCTACTTCTTCACCGTTTTCTACAGGATGATAAGTTTCTATTATGTATGAACCTTGTTTATTATGATACCCTTGTTCTTTAGCCCATTCTCCTAATTTAGAATGAAGTTCACCGACTTCCATGATACTCCCTCTCGTTACAACGAATTCATCCTTTACTTCAATATATTCCATGTCTGAAGGAAGTTCTGATATAGACTCCGACACAATAATTCCTACATAATATTCTCCTTCAAGATGGTCATCGCCCTTTTTAGGCTCAAAGAGAGCGATCTCTGTTCCAGTGTGGTTCGAGATTTCGTCTACCCTACTCATAAATTTCTGAGCATTCATCGGTACTTCATTTCCAAAGTTTTTGAATTCTCCTTTATTTTTCATTCCGACAATTTTAAATGTTTTTTCAAGCTTTTTAAATTCCATATTTTCTCCCCCTGATTATATAATTTTAGAGTCCATTTACTGGTAGTAGGTAATAATAGGTTTTTATTACCATATGTATATCCTAAACCTTGAAGTTAGTTTAATGTCAAATATTTTTTTCATATATTTTTTTAAAATCTATTTGTCTTTAAAAATAATAAGGTAACTTCTGTTAACGAACGAACCCTGCACTTAAACAAACTCCTAATAATAAAAAGAGCACAAATCTTTATTTTAGATTTGCACTATATTGTAGAATATCATTATATTTTTCAAAACATGTCATTTTACCAATGTGATAATCTTCTACCCTATGATAAAGAAATCATTAAACATAATATAAATACAATACTCGATAAAGGTGTCATTACGTATCTTTCTCTTATACTTCTGAATATTAGCTTTCCTACTGTATTTAAATAAACTGTTATTACTCAAAATAAAATATTTGTAGGTGAAAATTAAATATATTCTGCAAGTCAGAATGCTGTAAAAATACAATTCCCATAAAGTGTAGCCGATCCATTTTTTGATTTATATAAGAATTGGTTGTTATAGAAATAAAAACCAATCAATTACATATTACAAAGAGATCATTCCTGTATAATGTATTTATAAGTTAATGTTATATTTCACCAAGAAACCTTTCACTCTAGATATATTTCTTTCTATAAAATTTGTTGGATTTTCACTAACCTCTAATATATAATTCAGGAAACTTACTCTTCTAGCTGTCATAAATAGATCTAGCTCATAGTCAGTTACATCAGGCAAATCACGGATCTTTCTATAACCATTAAAATAAAGTTTTTTCACTTCGTCAAAATTTAGAGATTTATTATACTTGTAGTAATACAACATAATTGATAAATCGTGTATTGGTAAACCGAGCATAGAATCTGCAAAATCAATAATGTGCATTTGTTCATTTTGCACCTTAATATTAGCTGGATTTAGATCACCATGTATTAATTGAATGTCTTTGATATTATTTTTATAGTAAGACGATAATTTATCATTTAAATAAGGGATAATACTGTCCATTATTTGATGGTATTCCTTTGACAAAAATTTCTGAAACTCTTCTTGCTTATATATTGCTTGTTCTCCCTTAAAATAAAACACTTCATCCCACATTTTGGGGGCAAGCTCTGTAGGGACCGAAATCCCGTATGTTGCGTTATGCAAATGAGCAGTTAGCTCACCTAATTGTACAAACCGCTTATCATTTTCATTTCCCTCTAGCTCTTCACCGTCCAACCAACTATATACAGCAACATGTTTCGGTGTAGAAGTATAATCAGATGTAACAACTTGTAATTTCTCACCATCTTTAGCAGGGATCATTTTTGGTGCTGAAATGTGGTTTGTTTTATTTACAATGTCCATAAAAAATATTTCAGTAAGGTTATCTTCAAGAGAGCTATATTCATCTTCAAAAATTTTTAACACATATACGTCACCCAAGCTATCTATAACCTTGTATAGAAAGTTGGTCTCTTCACTCAAAAATTCTAATCGCTTAACTTGTAGATGATATCTTTCTGTCGAAAGTTCTGCTACCTTTTGTAAAGCTTCTTTTCTTGATAATGGGTTACTTTGTTCGTATGCCATACTTTAATACATCCTTTCACATTGCAGCTTTTCTCATGATTCTTACTATTAAGACTAATTGATGATTAACCACAGATATATAGCAAGAATCATTAGTAATCAAGGTCACCATAAAAAAACTGAGCATCTATTTTGCTAGATGATCAGTTCTAATTCATTAATTCTTTGTATAAATTATTTTTTTTACAGTTTCAGTTGAAAGGAAATATTGTTCAGCTAATTGATAAACAGTCTTCCCGTTTTTAAAATCATTTTTCATAGAAGTATTTCTTTCATTGATTTTTTGCCTTCCACCAGAACATGCACCCCATTTTTGAAAATTATTCTTCGTCTTAGGGATATATATTGTTTCCCCTTGAACATATTGTTGAAGTTCTTTTAGAAGTTTTTCAGGTAGAATATTGTTTGCATTTATATAACTCATTTCTGCAGCCCCTTATTCGTAATTAATTACTATAAATAAGGTGCAAAGCCATATATCAGAAATGGAAATACAAAGCAGCAGTGATTTTATTCTTCACTTCATGCGAAGTATTAATTTCTAATACAAGACTTTGCATGAGTAATTTCCAAATTTGCGAACGAAATAATTATCATAATAATGCCCCTTCCCAAGTTAGACTATTATATTATTTTATCAGAATTTTTAAACTTTCAAAACTAGTAATGAACACAATTTACATTTCCACATTTCCCATAAACTTTTAGGAGGTCAGAAATATGTTAGATGATGCTGACTAGATCTATTTAAACTTTATTAGAACTAACTATATAAGACTAAGAGCATTTTTATTTATATTTTATCCTTCAAATGGTGAAAAGCACTAACCCTTGTTACAGATTTACGCCATTTTGTTGAATAAATAACATTTAATTAGTAAACAGAATACTGGCTCATCTTCTCATCACCATTATCACAGAATTAGTACAATATTATATGTATCTTCTTTTTCACCGATTGGACAATTAATTTATAAATACTATCCTATTCAAAATAAAAACACTGGAACTTTAAATTTTTTAAAGTCCACAGTTCTCATTTTTTAGTAACCACAATTTATATTAAGTTTCATATTTTACTATGTACTTGTGTATTTTTTTGGTAAATACCATAATTTAGGATTTTTCGTCCAAGCTAAAAAGAAGTTATAGCATACACTATAGTAGTTTCTATTAAGGAGGTGTATTAATATTGTCTTTTTGTGTTCGTCTTAAGGAGCCAATCGCCGCAGAAGTCGGTGTTCAAGAGTTTATTCAAGTATGCGCTTTTTCAACTACTGATTTAGAAAGGGACACAAAAGTTTTAGTAGCTTTAGGAGATCCCGATCAAGTAGATGATATAAACTTTGTGTTTAGCGAGGGCTCACCAATTGAATTTAACGAAGTAGGTGTTCATGTTTTTGATGATGTAATCTTAAACACATGCGCTAACATTCTTGGAACTTTCAATAAAACAGGAGAATATTTATTTCAAGTGGCATTACTTGATCAAAATACTAATGACATATTAGATTTTGAAGCTGCAACTGTAAAAGTATTTAGCTAGAAATTAAAAGCGCTATGAGCACAGGCTGATTATCACAATATCACTTGTGTTTCATAGCTTGCGAATTAACCAATCCTATTTTCCATATCTTTATTATAACAAGTATTGAAAAGAGGTGGCTTTATTTGACGAGGACGGTGATTGATGCGAAAACGCATAAAGTAATTGCAACGATACCTGTTGGTATTGTAGCAAAAATTTTGTACAGCTTGACGTCTTTTCGCCAGATGGAAAACTTGCTTATGTCACGAACAATGACGATACAACTGTGTCTGTGTAACAACACATAGCGTTATTGCAACTGTGCAAGTTGGGGGTAGTCCACGTTTTATGGCCATCTCTCCTGATGGAAAACTCGCTTATATCACAATGATCTCTGGAACTGTATCTGTCATTGATATGAAAACGCATAGCATGATCTCTATCATTCAAATAGCGGACGGCGTTTAAGGTATTGTCGCCTTTACGCCTGATAGGAAACTTGCTTATGTCGTTGAATCATCTTAAACATAGTTGACAAATTGTCCATTTTGGTTACTACAGTATCTGATTTACGCAATATTGTTCAAAACATAATACCCTTAACCACATTCTTGCGTCAAATTGTTCAATAAATTTAATCTACCAAAAACCTATCACCTTTACTTGATGGTTGTGAAATCAACATAAACTCAACTTCATTATTTGACCTGTTACACATTTGGTGGGGTACCAAAGGAGGAACTTCAATTCCCTCTTGAGGATTTAAGGTTATCTCTTTACCATCTACCTTAATAGTTGCTATTCCTGATAAGACAAAGAAGAATTGGTGTGATTGTTGATGGTAATGATTTGATTCAGATGTATTAGCTGGCATACGTTCATGAATAACACTTAAATTTTGATTTTTCACTAAGTGCCACCCTTCAACGATATCTCCCAATATGTAATGTTCAGCATTGTTTTTGCTTATTTTCATTTTCTGAACCCCCTATCAATAAAAATCTTAGCTTTTCCAATACATAAATAACTTCAATTAAAAAGTTCGGTTCACTTTCTAAAAATTCCTGCTCTTATTCAAGAAAAAGACGCTTATCTTTTAGATTAGCGCCAGGTTGTGGAATAACATTTTCATGTACTCCAATAGTAAGCTAAGCTTATCTTAGTACTATTCGACTCATTAATCACTATGTTTACTATAAGGTGACGCTAATTCGCCCACCTGAAACTATGGATTCATTTTTAGACATTAATAAATTCTTTATGCTTTGCCTCAAGTACACCTTTTTCTTCCCACTTATCTAAAAATGATTTAAAGAAACCTTCTGTATGATGATTAAGTTTTTTGGCAAAATTATACCCATTAATTCCAGCTGATATGTTGTATGAGTCTAATTTTAACGTCTTAACAAAAGCATCAATAGCCTCTTCTTCTCTTTTTAACGTACCTAAACAATGCCCAATCATATACTGGGTGAATATTAACCTTGGAAGACCAACATGTAGAGATTTTTCAAACATTTCTAATGCTTTCTCAACCTGATTAGATGCTAAAAAGACCTCTGCTACCTCATGATACGAAATACTCCAATTCGGATCTAATCTTAGAAGGTTTCGACCTGCTTTTTCAGCTGCCTGCAGATTTTTGGATACATATAAATGCTCCTTTAATTCGGATTCATAAATAGTTTTGATGGCATCTGATTTACGATATTCCTGCCAGCTATTTTTAGGAACAGCTAAATTAGCAAAGTATAAAGATTTTTCCATTTCTTTTCTTGTTTCGTTTATTAGTAAATCCTCTGCTGGAATCATTGCATAAGCACGATAAAATTGTGATAAAGCAATATGCTCTTTAAAATCTCTTCCTTCTCCTAAACTATCGGCAGTTTTTAAACCATACTCAACAAACCAATTAAAAAGTTTCTCTCCAATGCTCTTAGCCTTTAGCTTCCACACAATCGCATTTGAGCAAACCATCAAAATTTGTGATTCTGGTAATGTGTGTACTTCGAATAATTCCATCATCTTTGTAAATTCTTTTTCATGTTGATTTTGATTTTGTCGATTCTGCAAAATAAATTTTAAAAAATAGTATTGAATTTTATTTTGTACAACTAAATCATCGATATTGATTGAAGAAAAAATAGAAATGGCTAAATCATAGCGCGCTATGTATGTTAATCGGTAGGATAAAATTAATTTTTCTATAGACGATAACGATGACATATTGCTTATATTATCTTTTATATCACGCATAAATCCACTAGTTTCATAGTCTAATTTTAAAATTTTTTCTAAGGGCAACTCTGTTACTCGAGACACCTCAACTAATGTAGAGGGCTCCAATACTTGTCCCAAATGAAAAGGTATTTCATGTTCTATTGTTCTACAAACACCCTGTGTCCAAAGTGAAGATATATTATCAACCTCTTTTAAATGTAGGATAGCTGATAAAAAAGCATTATCATTTTCCATTGTTATTATCCTCCCTTTCCTATTAAACTCTTATCTAATAAAAAAGCGATAGTGAATTCTCAGAGAGAATTCACTATCTTAGTAGCTTATGCAGGGAAAAGTGCAGATAGACGATCAACTACAGGACTCTCAAATGTCATCATGGAAAATCACCCCTTTTATGTAACTTATTAACATTGTAAACCAGATTAATTGTTTTGTCAAACAATTACAAAAATATAATTTATTTCTAAAATTGGAAAATTTATACTTTTTTGTGTTATAATTGATTTTGGAGGGTGATTAATTTATGAATAAACTATGGACAAAAGACTTTATCTTTCTTTCTCTTAGTAACCTGTTTATGTTTGGAAGCTTTTATATGCTTTTACCCACATTACCATTATTTATAGTCGATTCTTTACAAGGAGAAGAAAAGCATGTAGGGCTAATTATTGGTCTTTTTTCGGCAGCACAAATCTTTTCGCGACCCTTAACTGGTAGATGGCTTGATTATTACAGTAGAAAACATGTATTCTTGTTGGCTAGGATTTTATTTGCTCTTTGTATGTTCTTCTATTTAGGAATTGCTAGTCTGTTTGTTTTTTTTCTTTTGCGTTTCGTGCATGGTTTTGGTTTTGGAATGGCTACAACTGCTTCAGGAACAATAGCTTCTGATATTATTCCTCAAGAGAGAAGAGCCGAAGGTATGGGATATTATAGTACCTTTGCAAGCATTGCCATGATTGTTGGTCCATTTTTGGGACTAGTATTATTACAGGCTTATGATTTCTATGCGATGTTTCTTATTTGTACATTATTATCGATAACGAGTTTTGTATTAGGCTACTTTATCAAAGTTTCTAAGACAGAAAAATCAAAAGAACGTTCGAAAAAGAAATTTAAATTAACTAATTTCTTCGAATACAAAGTAGTTCCGATATCAATTGTATCTGGTCTTATGTATGTCCTATATGGTGGAATTGTGTCCTTCATCTCCCTATACGCTAAAGAACGTGGTAATGTTGATTTAGCTGGTTATTTTCTAGGGATTTTATCTATAGCTTTAATTTTCGCACGTCCACTATCGGGAAAAGTATCGGATAAGTATGGTTCCCATCTGGTAGTTTTTCCAGGCTTTATATTAGCTATCATAGGTGTATTACTGTTAAGTCAAACTCAAACTGTCCTCACCTTTAATATATCAGCAGCACTTATAGGGATAAGCTTTGGGTTAATGCTACCTAGTTTGCATGCTACAATGCTTGAGTTAGTTCCCGCTGAAAGACGAGGAACTGCAACAGCTACATACTTTATGGGAAACGACATAGGTATTGCATCTGGATCATTCATTCTTGGTTTTATTGCTAATTATCTTGGATATGCCATGATGTACTTATCATCAACTCTTTTCATAGTACTGAGTTTCATTTCATATCTCACTGTTTTACACAAGAAAAGACTGGAACAAAAACAGGAAACATCATTATCATCATGAAATGTGATTTATATTTTAAATTGTTATTTACCTCTTAGAACGTTACTTTTAAGTAACGTTCTTTTTATTTGGCAAAAGGGAAATACAGGAATACAGTTATGATATCAAAATGAAACGCAGCATGATTTTACCCTGAGCATTATTCAGATGA
Organism: Bacillus sp. SM2101; assembly: GCF_018588585.1. Taxonomy (NCBI): domain Bacteria; kingdom Bacillati; phylum Bacillota; class Bacilli; order Caryophanales; family Bacillaceae; genus Bacillus; species Bacillus sp. SM2101. The sequence goes on along the minus strand of NZ_JAEUFG010000020.1, from coordinate 48,931 downwards.
AATTTGTAGTATATATCCTCCCATTTACACATAGTTTCATGGATAAACATAAATATATTTATGTTTATAGTGAATTACAATAAGATGACACTCATTAGCTTAAAGCTCCTACTTCCATAAAAAAATGAAGTCTACAACTCTTTAATAATTCATTTCTATAACAATGCAAAAAGGACTGATTTCAGTCCTATGTAACCTAAATTTCTAAAATGTTATGGAAAGTATTTTTCCTCTTGTTTATTAAGCTAATAACTAAAAGGGTGAATAGTAGTAGAACTAAAGCATCTGTAGAAGATAACCACCTCAAAGTTGACCAACGGCTTTCTTAATATAACTTTGTTTCGAATAAAAACTATGTTTTAATAAAATTGAAATCAATCATCAACAATTGAGGTGAAAGAAGCATGGAAAAAATATTTTACGGAACAAACCAAAATCAATTTGGTGAACTACTTCTTCCTGAAGGTGAAGGACCTCATCCTGTCGCCATTGTCATTCACGGTGGATTCTGGCGAAAACGAGTCACGCTTGAGAGAATGAGAAAGGTTGCTCAGGATTTAACAGCAAGCGGGATTGCAACATGGAACATTGAATACCGTCGCACAGGCCAAGAAGGTGGAGGTTGGCCCGGTACATTAATTGATGCTGCGAATGCGAGTGACTACATACGTACCCTTTCAAAATCTTATCCACTCGACCTGAATAAAGTTGTGACAATCGGTCACTCCGCTGGTGGTCATCTCGCAACCTGGATTGCTGCACGCCATCGTATTGCAAGGGATAGCGAGCTTTTCATCGAAGACCCTATCTCTATTCTCGGTACTGTTAGCCTTGCTGGAGTGAACGACCTTGAAATGATGCATGGTGTGCATCATTATCGTGACAAGGTGCTATCTCGCGAACCAGATAATCCAACAGCTGAATTAATTGGGGGATCGCCAGAGGAATATCCAACGCGTTACAAACATGCTTCTCCTGTTGAACTTCTTCCAATCGGTGTCCACCAGACACTTATTCATGGTGCACTTGATATCCACGTACCGATCGGAATTAGTGATCACTTTCACCGTGAAGCAGAAAGGGCAGGAGATAGTGTAAAATATGTTAACCTTCTTACTGCAGAACATCTCATGTTGACAAATATCACCTCTCCCGCATGGCCAACAGTCAAAGAAGAGGTTCTGTTACTAGTCAACAATTAAGAAATAAGCAACGCTTCTATCCAGTTGAGTCACAGTGTATGGTGCCAGTTAGGTTATTACATAGTGCAACATTCCAGCAGGTATCATAATGACGGAGTTATCATAACTGCTTCTTTGAGAGCTTAAATTGTTTCTATCCATAGAAGGTTCATACCTAATAAGAAAAATACTGACTACTAGGTATGATCCTTTTATCACTTTTTAACAAATAGATTGAAATGATCCATTCTAAAAACTCTTAAAATGTATTTTTCAAATCTTCCTAGCTAACTAGACAAATTTTCATTCAATGTCTTGTCCTCTTAATTTGAATAAAGACACATCTTTTTCAAAATGTGCTCCATATTGCTTAACAAGAAGTTATTCATTAAGGTACTCATTAAACCATACATCAATTTCATCAACCACCTCTTCAAAATGAGTGTTTAACACATGATCACCTTTAGGATAACTTATAAATTTATATTCTCTATTATGCTCTTTTAACTTATTAGCTAGTTCATTCGCTTGTTTAACGGAGACTCGCCAATCATCTTCACCATGTAAAATTAATGTAGGTACCTTTATTTCATCAGCCCAGAAAATAGCTGATCTATCAATGTATTTTTGTTTATCAAGCAGCGGATTCCCTACTAAATCTTCTAATACGCTTTTCATGTCTTCTCCTCTGTTTTCATACGTATCAAAAAGGTCAGTAATTCCACCAACTACTGCAATTGCTTTTACTTGGATATCTTTTTTTGCTGCTAAGTAAGCCATCATTCCACCTCTTGACATTCCGAGCATGAAAATATTATTCGTATCTGCATAAGGTAGTTCTTTGGCAACATTCACAAGGTTCATAACATCATTTACATCTGATCCACCAAATTCATCTTGTCCTTCTTTACTAATACTCCCCCGATATTGTGACGCGATTACGATATATCCTTTCTGCGCCCACCCTGATAAATAGTTAATTGTATTAATGTCTATCATTCCATAATCACGATTCCCACCTCTGTTAAAAATCAAAACAGGGGAAACCTTATGATTCTCTTTAGGTTTTATGATATATCCAGTAACCTCATGTCCATCACTACGATACTTTAAGTTTATTACTTCAGTATTCTCTAACTTTCCTTCCGGACGGTTTTCATTTTCTAAGCTAATAATCGTTTTTTCAGCCTCAGAACAAGCAGCTAGACTTAAAACAAGAAACATTAATAGAATGACCTTAGACCTTTTCATATCTTTCTCCTCCATTTGTACTATCTGCGTGAAAAAACAAAATTTAGTTTCAATATCACTTTAGCTTTATTAAACTATTTTGTTTTTTTCTTTAGAACCTTCTATTAATTGCTAATAATTACAACGAGATTGTGTTTATAATACACGAAAGAATGTAGTCAATCTTAGCTTAGTACTATTCGGCTCATTAATCATTGTGTTTCATTATTTTTCTACCACTTTAACTTTTTTTCACCCATGAAAATGTGATTGATCCAAATATAAGAAATAGCATACTGATTACCCACATGATTCCTGCCACACTAAGCTTTAAGGATACTTCTTCTGATGCCATGGGATGATTAAAATCAAAATTAATTGCTGCAAGGAATAAATTTACTGCCCAAGCTAAAAAAACGAGATAACCTAGAACGAATCCATAAGCCATTCTATACGACTTTCTTTTGATAAATAATAATAAAATAACGATAAAAGATATTCCCATTACTATAGAAAATCCATATGTTAAATATCCCATCGTTTCTTGCTCCATAGGCATAATTTTCCCTCCTCTATTTACCTTTATTTATTCTCTTCATATCAATAACTCCTGCTATTGTATAAGTATTTTGAGGTCATACTAATCTAATAATATACCATAAAATTCCTTATATAAATTAATAGGCTAAAATGAAAACTAGTAACAAATGTCCATCGAGACTACTAAATAACCTCGTTTACACAATATTGCACAAAACATAAAGAAAGACGCTTTCAGTATTATTACTGAGCAGCGCCTGCTAACCTTCAAGATAATGGTCCTAAAACGAAAATGACGCTAACCTTTTCCACATTAACGCCAGATTTCGGAATAAATAAAAGTTGCTTCATCCTCAGATTTCTAATTCTGCTTCACAAGCACCACTGATACTAAAATAACTGATGTTATTTACTTTCTATCTCACTCCTGGCCTTCTCTATCATGGTTTTTATAAACGGTTCTTTCTTCTTTGTATAAGTCGGTCTATCAAACTTATATTTAGAAGCAAGTTCTTTTTTTAGTGAGGCATACTCTTTAGCTGCATGGGGGTGTACTCTAAGATAATCACGAAACAATAATTTTTCAATCCACTCACTGCTATTAAATTCACAAATATGTAGATGCGAAGTACCCTGTCTCCATAATCCCTTCCTAAAAAACTCTCTATCTTTAAACTCAGGTTGGGGGACATATTCATATTCAATCAATTTTATCACCTAGAACATTAAGAATTCTTTCTTTCTCATATCCAAATTGATTTTCCCAATTTGGATTATAATTACTAAGAACAACAATTGGTTTTGTCATATTTATTCCACCTATGAAAATATTACTTTTTTATTTTGCACTTATAATTCTAAAATGATTTGTTGCTTACTACAACTTTCTGGTGAATACAAAAACACGATGATGTTTAGGTCATCGCGTCATATTGCTGAAGATTAATGCATTATTTTTTGTGTAGTTTCGAGTATAAGCTTATGTTCTTGAAGCATATCAATATTTCTTGTGTAACCTTTGATTTACTTTCCTAGTTTGGCATAAAGCTTTCCATTCTCTTAGTTAGACATGGGAATCTATTTTGCACCTTTTTGATTAGGGCCAAGTTTGTCATCTCGGTACAACACAATTTTTGTACATTCAAATATTAGAAAATCTGTGTCTTTCCTTACATATCAAAATATGCATACTCATAAACTAAAAAAATGAAAGCTTCTTCCCTAAGTGTAAGAAGATTGTTTGGTAATGTAGTCATAACGTCACAAGAAGCTTTTGCATAAAGGACTCATAATCATGGGCATCCTCGCATTAGCCACGCGTTGACCTCCCCCCTTGCCTGCACCGAATGTCTATTGGATTATAAAAATGATAGATGTTCGTTTTAATTACGTTCTCACTTTTGTTTCAAATTACTTCAGCAAGCTGGTTAGGCAGTGTTGTCTTGCCAAATAACGTAACCTATGCGAATAAGGTGATTTATTTTTCTACTTTATATGCTATTTGCTCACTCTGACACCTGTTTGCTACCCATTATTTAAAACCCTTCTTAAATTTATACCAATTTCCACAAAGGTGATTTACGAACCCATAGAAAAATTAATAGACTAAACATACAAGCAAGTAAAAATACTAGCGAAGGATTATACCACTCTGCAATCCAGCCTGATGCAATAATTGCGATAGGCATACCAATCTTAAACATTGAACCTGTAATCCCGCTAATTCTTCCAATTAGTTCATGTGGCGTCGTTTCTTGGCGATATGACCAAATACAAATTGATGAGATCGTTCCAAATAATCCGTATAAAAACAAACTGAATCCTAATATCCAAATGTTATTTGCAATAAATAACATAAAGTATGTTAAACCTGATAATAATGTTGTCATTCCGAGAATCACACCAACCGCCATTTTATTGCGAATCCACGTAACAACACTACTCCCTACCAATCCTCCAAGGCCAGCACATGATAAGACGATTCCCAATTGTGAACTATTTAGCTGTAATACATCCTTAGCAAAAAAGATAATCATTGTATCTACCATTCCCGAAGTGGAGTTAGTAAAGATAACTAGAATGGTGATCATCCAGAGTGGCCTATTATTTCTAAGTTCTTTCCAGCCTTCTTTTAATTCTTCACGAAAATTTGTATCCCTCTCTATTTCAGCTTCGTTTGAATCCAATAACATGAGTAGGAAGAATGCAACGGTAAAAGCAATTGCTGTAATAAGTAAACCGATATGCAAATTAGAAAAAAATAATATTAAACCTGTTATTGCAGGGCCCATTATCCCAATAAATGTAGTAATAAATGCAAATGATGCGTTAGCAGGAGTTAATAACTCTGTTGGTAATACTTGCTTAATTATACTTGCCCTTGCATTAAAATAAGCGTAACTACAAGTCATCAACATGAATCCAGCACTGTAGAAAACGATTAAGTTCTCAAACCCAATTTGGATGAGCATAAATAACAGAAAAAGCACAACAATTTGTAAAAAGATCGCCCATAAAGACCACCTTTTTTTATTGACACGATCAACGATAACACCAATAAACATTGCCAATAATAGATTAGGAAGAAATTCAATAGCCCTCATTGTGGACATTGCTACTGAGGATGCTGTTAAAGTGTATAATATCAACGGAAGCGCTAATTCATAAACCTTACTTCCAAAAGCAATAATTGATCCAGTGATGAAAAGAATAACAAAATTTTTATTCATCCATAGTGATGAATGTTCGTTCTTTTGTCGAATAGATATGTTTTCTTTTGGTTTAGGTAGATTCATAATCTTCCCCTTTCTACTGTTATTTATTGGCTGTTTTCGCATAGATTGACCTTTGTTGTACTAATAAATAAACACAAATACAACTAGATTTCGTAGCTTTTTTTCTATACAAAGATGATTTATGAGTCAATGACACCTTTAACTTCTAATTTAGGAGCTATTATCAACAAAGTTTACGAAAAGAGCCTATTTATTAGTTTAAACTCAATTAAGGTGAAAGAAAGCTGAAAGAATTATATTGTTTTTTCACCTTTTATCTCGTGTCAACTGGTTGGTTTAACTAACCAACAGTGGAGAATGAAGAAAAAACTGCACTGTTGGGAGCTTCAATTAGTTTGAATAGCCATCTATGAAGAGCTTGATTTTGTGTTAGTTAAAGTGTTCTATTACTTTATTGTTTCTAAAAAATCCCTACTCCATATAGAGTAAGGCTTATCTGACAATCAATTATTTGAAAAATTTCTCAGCACCATTATTACTAATATTTGTATATTCCACTGTCACACGCTTGACTCGTAAGAATGGAACTCAATGTAATTCTAATTCCCACTATTGAACTTTCAAAGTAATAATATTGATTTCATACGTATTCCCATGTACGCCACAAGGATATAACCTAAGCCCTCTCACACTTATACTTTCATTGACATTTATTAGTGAGTCTTAACGTCCTTAGTAAATATATAATCGAGATTAGCATAGTCAATAATAAAATAAAAAAAGGGTATAATTGATATATTATTAGTAAATTGTTCGCTAGCACATCTTCGCAACTACATGTTTGTTATTGTAAGAGCAACGCTATCAAATTAATTAGGAATTAATATTTTGCTTTCACTTGATTCCTGTATTATACCTAATCAAATTCACGAAAGATAATAACAACAATGTCTCTTTAAAAATCTACCTATTAGGATGTGTGACAAATGTTAGTGGAAGAGCACTACCTACAATTACGAACCCATTTTTCTAACGAACAGAACAGAGAATGGATTGAAGTAAAATTAACGAGAATCAGTGAAATTCTATATAGTACAAAAAGAAATACCAATATTCTAATCAAAAAAATGGAAGACCGTAACTGGATAAAGTGGTCTTCTGGAAGAGGTAGAGGAAAATCTTCTAAAATTATGTTTTTAAAAGAGAAAGACCTTTTATTAGTAGATCTTGCTAAACATAGAGTTTTGTCAGGTGACTTACATAGCGCGCATACTTTATTAAATACATATAATATCAGCAATGAAGGCAGCGTAATGTTCTCCAACTGGATGGAACAACAACTAGGGTATCATCAAAAAGAAAGTTCACAACAGCAATTGGACATGCTTCGTTTCCCATTTTATCGACCAATACCATTTCTAGATCCTGCATTCGCAATGCGTCGAACTGAAGTTCATATCGTTAAACAAGTGTTTGACACATTGGTTATCTTTAACCCGAAAACGAAAGCTATTGAACCTCATCTTGCCCATTATTGGACTAATGATGAAACATACAAGGTGTGGACATTTTATTTACGAAAGGGTATACGTTTTCATCATGGAAAAACGATGTCATCATTAGATGTGGCCTATACCTTACAAAGAATACAGAACCCTAAAACGGAATCACCACATCAATGGATGGTTAACGGTATAAAAAAAATTACTTGTATGCATGAACATGCCATTCAGATTGAACTTTTTGAACCTAACTCTTTATTTGTAAATGTTCTAAATTCTTCTAAATTGTCTATTGTCCCTAATGATTTACATGAGCATGAAGAATTTTCAACATTCCCGGTTGGAACAGGTCCATTTTCTATTAAACGAAACGACAAGTCTAAGCTATTATTACAAGTAAATGAATACTATTTCAAAGAAAGAGCTCATCTAGACCAAATTGAAATATGGATATGGCCAGACTTTACAGTTGAACAAAAACTAAAAAGCCTTAACTTTAAATACTTACATATAACTCATTCATTGAGAGATGGAGAAGGCTTCAACGAGTTAAATCGGTTTGAAAATGAGAGTTTTTATTTGGCGTTCAATTTACATAAACAATCACCATATCAAAATGTGAATTTTCGTAAAGCATTTCATCTTGCAATTAATAGGACCTCATTAATAGAAGACCTTGGTGGACTAAGGCATAAACCAGCAAGTGGCTTCCTGTCCAGTAATCTAATAGAAACATACATTAACGACTACGATATAACTAAAGCTAGAGAAAAACTAGCTCAAAGTGGTTACGCTGGAGAAACCATTCATTTGTATACATATGAAATGCCATTAAATATCGAAGATGCTCAGTGGATAAAAAGGGCAGCTGAAAAGCTAGGTGTTTACATCGAAATATCGGTATTTCCAATCGAGGAATTAAGAAAAAAGGATGTCATGATGCAGGCTGATCTAATTGTAGCAGGTGAAGTATTTGATGCAAATATTGAAATTGAATTAATCGGTGTCTATAAAGAGAAAGGTTCATTTATCGGCTCGCTTATAGGAGAAAATTATGAAGAAGAAATAGAAGAATTAATAGCAACAGCATTAAAAACATCAAATAAAGAACAGCGTTTGCACATATTAAATAACATTGAAAACATCATAAGAAACAGCTATAACGTTATATTTTTATATCACAACAGACAAAATGCAGTACACCATGACAGCTTAAAAGGTGTCTCTCTAAATGCACTTGGTTGGATAGAGTATAGAGAATTGTGGTTGGAAAAATGAATCATCTACCAACAAACAAAAAGCTTCTCTATTGTTAATAGTAGCTAAAAGGTCAATCAAATTTTTGATTGGCCTTTTAGCTGTATAAACCGTTGATAATTTACTCAAGAATTTTTCAAGATAATTATTAAAACGTAGTTGTCCTTACTGTATAAACATAGAAGTTGATGATCACAACTGCTTAGTTTTTGTACATCTATAGCTTCGTATCATTATTTTTACAAGGTGGAACCCCAAACTACTCCTCTTGTTGACTAGTTCTCCTAGCAAAGTATAATTCAAAAGATTTTTTAATTCCTATTAGATTTAGAGATATAATAACGACCGTGAGTTAGAAAATCTTTCTTACAGACTAACCACCCTACCCAATATTCATTATTTCTCATTTATCACGATACTTTTTGCTTGAACACTTTTTATTTCCTGTACAGGCATGATTTTATTGTTGTATACGTAGATTATGTAATGGTTTACGATTAGCAAAGTATTTTTCGATAGAACGAAGTACTTCTTCATTACCTGGTAATGAAACTGTTTCAAATGCTTCCTTGAAGGAAACCCATTTATAATCATTATGTTCATAGTTTAAACTTACCTTTTGTGCTTCATCCACATAACCTATGAAGACCGGAGCAATATAGATGTAATTTTCTTGAGGTGAATAAATTTGATCAAATAGATTCGAGGTATAGAGGGAATTACAAGTAATCCCTGTCTCCTCTTCAATTTCTCTAAGAGCAGCTTCCCACGCTTTTTCTCCTTCTTCTATACTCCCACCTATATAACACCAAACATCTTGTAAAACTGCTGTATCACGTTTAAGCAATAGAACTTTGTAATCTGCTCCAACTCTTTTTAATAATGCAGCCGCAACACCTGTACATCTTAACGGCACTTCTACATTAACCAACGTAACACCCCCTTATCTTGTCGTTATAGCTTTTTTTTGACAATCAAAATTTGATTCTCCTCCCTCTCTAAAAAGAAATTTGAGCCCAATTCTGATAAATAAGTCTGAATTTCTATAATAATCCTTTGTCTCTTTTCAAAGAAGATTCCTTGAAAGCAATTTACTCATCGATTGGTTTTCTGAAATTGTTTCTATTTTGAAAAACTACGAATTTATTATCTGGAGTAGTCTACCTATTTTTAGTTAATCGACAGTTGTCGTTTTTCTTGTCCTTTTTGATGAGATTGAGATAAAGACCAGTCATGTGTCACATTCCTTGTAAATATCTTTTTAAAAGAAGGTTTCCATTCTGATAAATCCTGATAAACAAACGTTATATTGTTACATATTTTGTCTGCAACTTCGTACATATGATTTATATCATAAGCCGTAAATAATATATAACCTTTACGTTGAGTACTGTCTACAATAGTTGGTATGGTGTCGCCCTCTTTTACTAATAGATCAATTAATACAACCTCGGATATGTTAGCTAATCCTTCATACTTGATTTCTTTTAGGCAACCTGGTTTTGGAATCAAACTTAAAGACATAGCTTGACATTTAGAAGGTACACATCTAAATTCATCAATAGTTTTAGTTGCCAACGCATCATAATAGTATCCAAATTGAGATATGCCAGTTGTTAATTCTACCATTCTCCAAATATTTCCTCCACCTATTCTGACTTGAGACTCTATGATTATTGGGTTATTTTGTCTGTCTATCTTTACCTCTGTATGAGTAATGCCGTCTTCCAGCTGCATGTCGTCCAAAAATAGCATGACTTTCTCAATGATTAATTTTTTTTGAGATTCATCTATAGGTGCCGGCATAATAGTATAGTTTATTAAAAACGTAGCTTCTTTAAATATTTCAGCTGATATAGCAAGTATAGAATGTTTTTTGTTATGAGAAACGGCTTCTACCGTATAAACCACGTTACCTTCAACGTACTCTTCCACTAAAATAGGTAGCTGAATACCGTTATCTTTAATAAATACCTCTACGTCATCTCCTCTGTCTAACTTAGATACCTCTTTACCACCTGCACCACTCGGGGGCTTTATGATAATACTATCTTTTTTGTTCAAAAATTCATCAATATCTTTTATATTATTGCAAACTATCGAATCTATCGAAAAGTCCTTGCCTGCTAAAATTTCACGCATCATGTCTTTATTACGGGTTATCATATTAGCGTTGTAAGATGTTCCTTTAACATTAAAAATCTTTGCAATTATAGAAGCCGTATCTAAGGCCGTTTCGTTGAAAGATACAACCATATCAAACGGTTTCTCTTTGTACAATTCTTCAGCGTAGTATACACATATGGGTATGTTTGTTGTGTCTATTTCTTTTTTATAGAAACACTTTTCTAAGATCGTTCCATCGAAATATACGTGTTTAGTGTAAGACCCTATATACGAAACAGTAAATCCTCTTTCTAAAGCATCTTGTATAGGCTTAGTCCATCCCCCTACAAATAAAACGTGTGGTGTATTTTCTAGTTCAGTTCCTTTTAATATCTTATACATCATAATCATCTCCTCTAAAGTGAAGTCATATATTCAATGTTGGTTCCTTTTGATACGCCTCGCCTTAACAACACTATTAAACACAATGTTGTTCCGAAGCCCCCTATAAATAACGTAGTTTGAAGTCCAAATATTGAAACTAACAATGCACTAGCAAAACTTCCTAATGCCCAAGCTCCCCAATTAAGCGTACGCTGTACAGCATTCACTCTGCCTAGCATGTGGCTTGGTGAGGCAAGTTGTCGTATGGTTGCAGCGTAAGGGCCAAATACTCCTTCTCCCATACCATGTATGATACTTGCAGCTACTATGCCGATAACGGTTCCCAAATATCCCATGATCGGTATAAAGCACAGACCAATAACTGATACAGTAGCGCTATAAATAAGCACTTTTGTATTATTAAATTGTTGACTTTTTTTCATAAGTATCGTATTGCCTATTAAAAATCCTACCGCTGCTGAACCTACAATAAATCCTATTTCAAGTTCAGATAGACCCATTACCTTATAAAGGAATATTACTAAAATGCTATTTAGTATGTATTTAAAAAAACCGTAAACAGCGCCACAACTTACAATTGGTTCTAACACAGGGTGTTTTTTAAAATATATCAACCCTTCATATATGTTTTTATAAATGGATTTTACATTTACGTTTTTTAAAGAGCCCTCTGTATGCGGTTTAAACCTTGAAATAAATAATACAAATACAAAACAAACAAAATACGTTACTGCGTCAACAGTGAATGAGCCTGTTAATCCAACTAGAGTAATAACAATTCCTGCTAGCATAGGACCAATTACTATAGAAAGAGACTCCGATAGAGCTAGTTGAGCATTTCCTTTTTTCAAGTTATCTTTATCTGTTAATATTTCCGGCAAGAAAGAAGGAATTGCAATATTGTAAAAAGTAGTAAATATGCCGTTTAAAAACATGAGAAACACCAATAAAGGGAACGTCATTATATTTGTTACAGTCAGTATGAAAACTGATAAAAATAAAACGCCTTGGCATATACTACAAATTAGCAAAACCCTTTTTCTGTGAAGGACGTCTATCAAAGCACCAGCTACTAATCCGAAAATTAGGTAGGGGATGAATATAATCCCACGAAGCAAGGCAGCATTCGCCTCACTTGTTTCTAGCACCTCTAATGCAAAAAGTGGCAAAGCTACTAGTGTAAACTGGGTACCTAACAAACTTATAGACTGTCCTAGCCAAAGCTTGTAAAAATTAAAATGTTTGTTATTTTTCATAATACAACCCCGTTAATTCATATTTATCATTTCCCAGTCAGAAGACCCCCACTTCAAACAAAAACAATGCAAAGCGAGTAAAGGTTAAGTGGGGGTTAATTGACCATTGGCGCAAGCCAAAACTCGCTTGTGATATCGAACAATCAACCTATTAATAGATAGGTTAGGTGAAGACGGTGCTCGTCAATAAAACCTTTTAATTTATAATCTATCCAAACAAAGAACAAAAACGATCAATTGCTAAAACTATAGGTTGCAGTCGTTTTGTATACAATCATTTTTTAGCTAAATGGCAGATACATATAAAGATCCTGTACAACATAAGTAAGATAAGGTGAAGCCATATTTTTCATATAACATTTGTACCACGTCAGTATCAAAACACTTTTAGTTCCAAAATGAAGACAAGGTGGTCCTTATGACAGCACTATGGTTCGAAACCCCTCTGGCTAATGAAAAGTTCGTCTTCTGAAAAATACTGTCGCATGCGCTTATAAACCATTTGATAGGCGGAAGGATGATACCATTCTTCCATTTCTAGATTTCTATATAATTCTTGTAAGCCCAACTTGTATGTTCGTTTCCCACCGCTGCCGTCCCCCATAAAATAATCATCAATACATACTCGGCTAACCAGGGGCCGCAATATTTCTGCAAATCGCTCGCTACTTGGCAATACAGGTGCGATGGCAACCTGTGTGGGAATACCGGATTCAGCAAGCAGTTGGAGTGTTTTAAGCCTTGCCGGAATAGGAGGAGCGTACGGCGCAAAATGCTTGCGAATATCTTCTCTATCAGTCTCTACTGTCATACTTACCCGAACTTTGGTTCCCAACTGTTGCAACATCTTAATGTCCCTGCGAACAAGTGGGCTTCGTGTTTGAACAAGCAGGAAGTCCGGTGGACTTTCCACCATGATTTTCAGTAAAGACTGCGTAACTTTCTCTTTGTGTTCGATTGATTGATAAGGGTCCGTGCTAGATGACATAAAGATGGTGACCGGTCCTCTTGTCTTAGCTCTGAGCAATTCTTTTTGAAATGTAGACGCAGCATCTTTCTTAATGTCTACCCAAGTTCCCCATTCTGCCTTACGAAAAGTGGAGACAGGCATTTGACGCACATAACAATACGAGCAGGCGTATGCACATCCCGTATATGGATTCAATGAGTGGCTATATCCGGACAAAAAACCAGTACCCTTATTCAGCAATGTTTTCGGCGTTTTATATAAATACTCAATTGTCATCTGCAACCACCTGCTAAATCATATTTTGTGTACGGATTAGACAAGAAGCAGCAATGCTGATTTGTTACATGCTTACATGGAGGACATGTCGGCTTGGGTTTACTTCGCATCATGAAATATAACCCCCAAACTATACCGCTTTCCAGAGGTGACCGTGCCAACGCCATGTCGCAGAGTCACCCTATAATAGCCACGCGTACCCAATACCGGTCGATGTTGGGTTGGAAAGATGAGACCTTCACCTTGATTCAGCGTAATGACATGACCTCTGCTCTGTGCCCGTGGTCGCTGTTCGATGAGTAAAAATTCACCGCCTGTATAATCTTCGTTCCGTTGGTTCAGAGTAAACACGACTTGAAAAGGGAAGAAAATATCACCGTACAAATCCTGATGGAGACAATTGTAGCCCCCTGCTTCATATTTCAAAATTAGTGGAGTGGGGTGTTTCTGCCCCGCCTGATGACATTGATCGAGAAACATTGCCAAGGTTTCTGGGTACTCGGGTGATCTATTCAGCTGTTCTAACCAGCGATTGGCCACCTTCGCAAGTTCCGGATACAATATATCGCGATGTTGTTGTAATAAATCAGGAATAGGCGTTTGATAATACTTGTACTCCCCCATTCCGAAACGATATTGCTTCATGTCGATGGTCTTGCGATATAGAGATTCGTCTTCATAGCTATTGATAAGACTAGCGCACGAGTCCGCATTTAAAAGTGGTGGCAGTTTGGCGTAGCCCTGTTCATCAAGCATTTGATGCAGTTCTGCCCATTTGAGATCGGCTAAAGATGTTATATGTTGTTTAGACATGTTGTTGCTCCTTCTCATTGGTAGCTGAGCCTCGTTCAAGTTCCAACAGATGTGTTTTCATTTCCATTCCGCCGCGATATCCCGTCAGCGATCCATTTTTGCCGATCACACGGTGGCATGGAACCGTAATTAGGATTGGATTTGCTCCAATGGCCCTCCCAATTGCCCGAACCGCAGTAGGTCTTCGAATTTGACGAGCAATATCTGAGTAGGATCGAGTTTGACCGTACGGAATATCACATAGTGCTTTCCATACAGCTTCCTGAAAAAGTGTTCCGCGATAAAAGATTGGAATCGTGAAACGATTGAGTTTTCCTTGAAAATAACGATTAAGCTCATCTACATATGGTTGCAATTTTTCGTCATCTTGAATCAGATCGTTTCCAGGCAAGTAATGATTTGACCATTGCACCAATTCTTCAAATGGTTGATTATGCGATCCGACAAAGCATAAGCCTCTTCTTGTTGCAGCAATGTAAACCTTCCAGTTTTCATAAGAAAACAAGGACCAATAGAGAGAGATGCTTTTGTTAAGTGTCATTTGAAAAAGCCTCCTTCAAGCGTTGTTTTTGCTGTCGACGATAAGCTTCAGGCGTTTGTCCGATTTTCTTCTTAAACAGCGTAATAAAATAAGGCGTATTGGAAAGCCCGACAGATTTACCGACTTCAGCAATCGGGTCATCGATAGTAGTCAATAACATTTTTGCCTTTTCCAATCGGATATGCTGAATGTAATCCACTGGAGTCATGCCTTTGATTTTTTTAAACGTTCGATGCAAGTGATAAGGAGATACGTGGCTCATAAGCGCAAGGACTTCAAGCGTCAACGTTTCATTGTAGTGGCTATCCACATATTCGGTTATGAAAGCAATCCACTCCTCATCTGGCAACCTTTTCCCTGTTGGCTTGCACCGTTTGCATGGGCGAAAATGTGCGGCTAATGCTTGATTAGCATTTTCAAAGAAGCCAATGTTTTCTCTATTGGGTAATCTTGATTTGCAAGAAGGGCGACAAAAAATCCCTGTTGTTTTCACTGCATAAAAAAATTGTCCGTCATAAGAAACATCATTATTGGCAATGGCCTCCCATTGTTCATCAGAAACAGGTGCGGATAGAATTGGCTTGTCAGAGTCTGGTTGTTGAAAAGCCCAATGTGGATTCATTTTCCAATCGTCTGTCATTATGAATCACCTCTAGCTTTAGTATAAACCTGAAACTCAGCTTATGTATGTATTTTAGAATGTAATAGCAAGATAACGAAATCTCCAATGACATGTTGTTATATTAATATACGTAGTCAGGTCACGCTGAAAAACCTGTGAATCCAGGCAACAGTTCGACTTCAATTTATCCCAAATATACACTTGTGAAATCGGGTCAACGTTTCATAAATTGTTTGGAATCCTAAAGACGTCATGTGATAACTGGTCAAAGTGTAAAACAGCATAATGACAAATATCTTCAGGCCTTTCCTATGGTGTAAGGAATGAACACGAGAAATGTGTGTTAAAGGGAGGGACATGTAGTTTGGGTTACTGATCATGATTAAATATCTTCAAAAGCGCACAAGAATAACTTTTTCAAAAGTTTTTTGGAAAAACATCGAACTTAGTGTTCGTTGTTTTTGTTTATAAAAGACAAATGAACATATAGTTTTAGATAAAATGACATGGTATAATTATCCAAAATGAAAAAGGGGTGATAACAATGTCAAAAGAACCTAATTATAAAGAAATTAAAAATCTTAACATATACCACCTTGAAGTGGCTAAAGTTATTTCTTTGTTTTTATTCTAGCTTTTTCCGTTGTTAATCAAAAATACTAGTTATTCCACATGACCCTAAAATAACAGAGACGCTAATCTTTATTTCAGATTAGCGCCATGTTGGTGAATAATATCAGTATATGATTAAAGAGGGGTAATAAAATCCTTCTATCCCAGAGTGACACAACAACTATTCGTATTACGTTTTAAACTTTTTGTCAAAGCTCTTTCTAATTTTCCTTATCCATAAAGATTTCATTTACACGTACATAAATAGAGATCGTGGCATCTTTTCATCTATAAAACGATGACTACCATATAAAAACACTATTATGGTACGAATTTGGTAACAATAGCAACAAAGATTACGAAAAGAGTCTTTATAAAAGTAACTCTGTACTTAGCCATTCATTAAATTCTTCATTCGTTTTTCTTATGCTTTCTCCATCTAAAATTATATTTATACCTTCTTGTTGATAGTAAAAAAATATATAATATTCTTTACCATTCTGTGTCCCCTGAAATAGCATTGCATTATAATCATCACTTTCAAAGGTCCAATCTGGATTTTCAAATGTATGATTTAACAAATCGTACATACTCTCTTCATTCGGACCTTTAAACTTTGCCATTTGCTCCTTCATTATTTCATCAAAATCTTCCATATCTTCTCTTCGTATCGGATTCTCTTGTGATTCTTCTGTATCGGATAATGTAACCTGATTATTATTTATTGAAAATTCACTTAGCCATTCATTAAATTCTTCATTCGTTTTTCTTATGCTTTGTCCATCTAAAATTATATTTATATCTTCTTGTTGATAGTAAAAAAATATATAATATCCTTTACTATTCTTTGTCCCATGAAATAGCATTGCATTATAATCATCACTTTCAAAGGTCCAATCTGGGTTTTCAAATGTATGATTTAACAAATCGTACATACTCTCTTCATTCGGACCTTTAAACTTTGCCATTTGCTCCTTCATTATTTCATCAAAATTTTCCATATCTTCTCTTTGTATCGGATTCTCTTGTGATTCTTCACTCTCAGATAATGTAACCTTATGATCATTTATTGCAAAATCGGTTTTCTGATATACTAACCCTCCACCGATTAATGACATTGTTAACATACTAGCAATTATGATTTTTATCATGTTGTATAACCTCCAATTTTTTGGTTTTTCTTCTTGATGATTGTATTTTATTACGATTTATTTAAAAGAAGATTACAAAAAGGTTACAACTTTGATCACTAATAATGCTCCAACTTAATAATAGAAGTAAAGCGATGTAATAAATACAACAACCCTTCAATATGTAATAAATGTTTGCTCAATATTTAACACCCTTCATTTATATAACTGTTCTATGGAAAAAGTAACTCCTCAATTTATCGTCTCAAGTATTTTGACTAAATATATATGATTCAACAAAAACAGGAATGCCTCGCCTCTCACTATTACTAACCTCTCATTCTAAAGTTGTATTAATATATCATTCTTAATTCTCATACCGTCCTTGATACATATTTAGTATAATGAAATAAGCTGATCTAGAGAAGAAAACTCTTATCACCTTCGATAGAGTTGAACGAAGGATACATAGAGTAACTCGGAGGGAGGAGTGTAAGTTGGGAATCAGAAGAATTCATCCAATAAGTCTCACCATAATCATTGGTACACTCTTTGCTCGAATGGCTACATTTATGACAATCCCATTCCTAGCAATTTACCTCACTTCAGTGAAGGGGGTTAGTCCAGGTTTTGCTGGTGCTATTATTGGAGTTAGTTCAATTGTAGGCCTATTTGGTGGTTTCATCGGTGGTTATTTGTCAGATTTATATGGGCAAGAAAAGGTCATGAAATATTCCATTTTTATTTGGATTTTTGTTTTTGTTGGCTTTGCTTTAGCAGAAAGTGTAGTTACGTTTTTTATTTTAAATGCCTTAAATGGTTTATGTCGTTCTTTTTTTGAGCCATCGTCTAGGGCGTTACTTTCAAAAGTTACTAAGCCAAAAAATAAACTGTTGGTGTTTAACCTTAGATATGCAGCCATTAATATCGGTGCTGCAGTAGGTCCCCTTATTGGATTAAAGATAGGTAGCTCATCTTCAACATCAGCATTTTTTGTGACTGCAGTTATTTATGCTTTTTACTTTATTGTTCTGCTTGCCATGTTTTCTATAAACCAAATTGATGATAGTTTAAACACTAAAACAAGTGAACGAGTAACCATGGCAAAAGCATTGAAGGTACTTAGTGCTGATCGTGTATTTTTTTTCGCAGTCATTGGACTAATTATGGGGGTGTGCGGTTATTCTCAATTTAGTTCAACCATCCCACAATATTTAGCCTCCTCACCAATTATAACAAATGGTGTAGAGGTATTCTCTTACCTTATCGTGTTTAACGCTATAACAGTATTAATTGTCCAATATCCAGTAACAAGGATAGGAAAACGTTATTCCGCACTAACATCAATCATGATAGGAACATTAACGACATCTATTGGGTTACTAGGCTTTGCGTTTTTTACTTCTATACCCTTTTTATTCTTGTCGGTCTTCGTATTTACGGTCGGTGAAGTAATGATGTTTACAATGACAGATTTATTTATTGATCAAATATCACCACATGACTTAAAAGGTTTGTATTTTGGTGCGATGGGTTTTACTGCAATTGGAGGATCATTCGGTCCTTTGATTGGAGGGCTTATGTTGGAGTATTTCGGTTATACAAACCATTTTACTTTGTTTAGTGTGTTGGCACTAGTCTCTTCACTTGGGTTCCCCGTTCTTCTGTATGTTAAGGGCTTAATGAAGTCAACAAATCGGAAAGTAGGATATAGTTTATAACAGATTTTACTTAGGGATAGAGTTATAAATACCAGAGACAAAATAAGAGATGAGTATAAAGCAGGTTTAATTACATTAGACCTCAATATCTTCACTCCTCCAATACAATCTTTTTAATAAAATAAAATGGTATGATTAATGATGTATACGATGAGTTTGGATATTGATCATTATTTTCAAACCTTAATTTATAATTAATTCAAGTTACTGGTTTAATTTCAGCGTGGTTGCCGCTATCGCTTGTGTGAATAAGCTCTTACACTGGATCTGTACCATATTAAAAGCAAAACAACCTTCCAAACTGTATATTCGGAAGGTTGTTTGTCATGGATTATTTTAGTATAGCATGGATAAATAAAGTTTTTATTGGAAAATCGTGATAAAACATGAGCTGGTTTATTGAAAAAAGAGCTTTTCTTATACCATTGTCTTTTATGTTAAAATTCTATTATCACTAAATTAATAAGAAGGGGAAAAATGATTTCTTACAAAAAAATTAAAGAGTATGCAATTTATTTTATTGTTTTTATAGTGTTTTGGTTCTTTAAGAGTAAGTTTGATAATTGGTTTAATGCAGAGTGGGAACGATTTTCAATTTCGTTTTATATGTATTCTACTCTTTACGTAATTTCTAATTTCATATTCGGTATTGTGATTGGATTACCGACTTTTTACAAAGAAATCAAAAAGCAAGGTAAATGGAAACTTCATCTTGAAAAACTTCTATTACTAGGCGTACCAGCTATGTTTATTGTTATAATAAGTTATTTTTACCTTCCGAGATATCCTCTTTTCTTTGAGCTCCAGGCTCATAGCTGGGAAAGTGGTCTTAGTCTATATGCTACTACATTTTTAGGTTATGTGGTTATATCGAGCTTTTACAAAAAATGGATTAGGGTTGAATTTAGCCCTTAGTAACCTTGTTTAACAATATTGCTCAATACATTAAGAAAGGCGCTTTCAGTATTATTACTGAACAGCGCTATATCGTATTATGAAGTCATCCAGTAACTTTCTGGTTGACCTATTTGTAATAGGTATTATTCTTAATGTAGTCTGGATACCCTTAACTACCTTCTTGCACCAAATTGTGGAATAATAAATTCAGAATTGTCTTTAATCTAATAAATTTATAGATTTTAAATCATTGAGTTCACTAATTAAAATAAAGATACGGGCCGTCACTTATTATTTTTGTGTTTATTTATTCTTATTTTGGTGAGAATACAACATCACCTGCACTATCGAGTAAATTAATCGTCGCGATTTGTTGGTGCGTCTTCGTATCAATCACTGATATTTTATTATCATCTGCACTCGATGCATAGACAAACTGTCCTTTAGGTTCAATTGAAACAAAATTATTGCAAGCCCCAATATTACCAACAGTTGCAATGACACTATGTGTTTTTGTATCTATCACAAGTAAATCACCAATATTAAGTAATAGCACGTAGGCCAACTTTCCATCTGGGGTAAAGGAAATATCGGATACAACATCATTTACATCTAATGAGGCAATGACACTATGTGTTTTTGTATCCATAACAACTAACCTATTTGGGTTCTGACTTCTAAGATAGGCCACCTTCCCATCTGGGGTAAAAGCTATATCATTTGGAAAATCACTAACAGGTATAATCGCAATTACACTGTGAGTTTTTACATCAATCACCGATACAATACCCTCATCATCAATAGTCACATATGCTAGTTTCCCGTTTGGCGTGAAAGCAATCTTATTCGGCTCGGCACCAATCGATATAGTCGCAATCATATTATGTGTTTTTACATTTATTACAGATATAGAGCCGTTGTCCATACCAGTGGCTGATACGTAAGCTAGTTTCCCGTCTGGTGTGAAGACGACTTTATCTGGACTGCCTCCAACCTGCACTGTTGCGATTTCACTATGTGCTTTCACGTCAATCACTGATAATGTGCTCTCCCCATCAATAGTCACATAAGCTAGTTTCCCATCTGGTGTTAAGGCTACATCATCTGGATTGTTCCCAATCTGTATTGTTGCAATCACACTATGTGTTTTCACATCTATGACAGATACTGTGTCATTGTTTTCACCAGTATCTGATACATAAGCCAACTTCCCATCTGGTGTAAAGACTATATTTACTGGCACCCCTCCAACTTGTATTGTTGCAATCACACTATGTGTTTTCGTATCAATTACAGATATCATACTACCAGCCCTAACATAAGCAACTCCCATAAAATCCACCCCAACATCATTTTTTTATTGTTACTATACTCTATGTACGTTGGTGTGGGTTGACTCACTTTAATATCACATGTGTTTCAAAAAAAGAAGGTCTGAAATCAGCCCTTTAACTTTCACTACAAATTTCATTAATCCTTTTCTGTGGATCTTCTAATTACAATAATGGCTGATGTTAACAAATAAGAACTAGTCCTTATTCATATTCGACAAGTTGAAAGCATTATATGGGATAAAATATATAGTTCACTAATAATCTACAAGCTTTTTATAACCATCTTGAAATGTATTAAAAAAAGTATTCTCATTAAAAAAGAAACTCAAAAATTTATCTTCACCTTTCGAATGTATTACTTTGTAAAAATAGGTAGAATCCACTTTTAAACCGTTTTCGAACTTAATGATTAAATGTTTTGACTCAATGGAAGTATCATCATATGTATTAAAAAGAGGTAATATATAGGTTTGTGTATATTGGATGTCAGTATCAATAAGATTCTCTCCTGATTTAACGATATAATAATTATTCTTATCTTTATTATAAATTATAAATTCAGAATTATCTTTTAAATACCCTTCTTGATGAGGTCGTTCATCAAACAAATCACTTTCTACAATACCTATATATTCTAATTTCTCTGCACCTATTTCTGACTTTATAGATGCAGTCTTACTAAAGAAAGAATTATAGATAACATAGATGGTAATAAATAATAATAAAATACCAACTATTACTGTGGCCTTCTTTTTCAATATAAAAGCCTCCATTCATAAAAGTTTTTTTTCAGGGGGTATAACACTCTCTTTGGATAGTTTTGAGTCTATCCATTCTCCGAACAATACTCTTAAAATTATAATAGTGTAGAGTAATATATCCCCCCCTTTAAATGAACTATTTAATTTGGTTCAATACCTTGTAAATACCAAAAGCTTGACCCAGCAAGGTTTAAGTATAGATAAGCACCTCCACTTGTAGTTCCCCAATGGTCGTTAATACGAACAAACTCATCATAATAAGTACGGTTGATTAAAAATTGATCTCTAATCTAAATGTTGTCTTATACTTTGCATAACCTTATACAGTAACTGTGTGTTCACCATAAGGTTCATGATTCATACTTAGATATGATGGCCCATATGTTTTAATTTAATCTTTATAAGTTTCATAGGATGGCCCTAATTTCCAACAAGGGTCATCACTTGTGGATTGTGTTCCTTCTCCTATTGCTTCTGCAGCTACCTTAAATATATCATCGTTGTTGTAATTCCAAACACCATCTTTTGAGTCAAATTTGAGTACCCCTTGCCCATTATTTCATAACTTTTTTATCAGTAGACACAAGGAGTTAAATATCACCAACACTGAATGACTAGACTCAAACTAGGAACAGCTTCCAATATATATACAACAATAAAGTGAAAATGCAGTGTATATTATGCTTGAACAAAAAGCAGTTGTTGGAACTACTGAAAAATATACTAAGTTATTAAATTACTATGAGTTTAAAGTAAATTATTTATCAAACACAAAGTTTTTTATCTCGTTACATAAAATAAAGCATAAACCTTCCAACAAGGAAGATTTATGCTTTACGTCACAAAAATAAATAAAACCACCAAATGTATGTATTTGGTGGAGACGGTGGGAGTCGAACCCACGTCCAGAAACATCGTCACTTAAGCTTCTACGAGTGTAGTCGATATATTAGTATTTCGCAGACTCTTCAGCCTATCGACAGGCTTCCAAGTTACTAGTCTGATTGTTCTCTTCCTTCATCCTCAGACGGTGGAATCCGGCGTAGCCCACTTAAAGTGAGTTCCTTACCCTACCACATGGGCGATGGAGGGAGGAACCGCTAGCTGACTTAAGCAGCTAAAGCGAAGTTATTGTTTTCTTTGCCAGTTATAGGCGTTGACGTTTTAACGAGGCCGATCCCCTCGACTCGCAACTTAAGCTCGAACTATCCCTGTCGAATCCGTAACGTCCCCATTATAAAATGTTGTTCAATATTTAGGATGAACAACTTTAAGGAAGTAACAAACGGATAGATAAGCTACAATATATATTAAGTTATGTTAATTAGTGTTGTTATCTTAACTACATTTATTATTATAGCACATACACATTATTTTTCAATTGACAATTTATAGGTAATTAAAATGACTTCTGACGATCGCGGAATGCCCTTTCGACCTCACGTTTTGCTTCTTTCTTCTTTAAGTCCTCACGTTTATCGTACTTCTTCTTTCCTTTTCCTAGGCCGAGTAATACTTTTGCAAAGCCATTCTTCAAATATAACTTAAGTGGAACGATAGCATAACCATTTTCCTTTGTATACCCGATCAGCTTGCTAATTTCCTTCTTATGCAATAACAGCTTTCTTGTTCGAAGTGGATCATGATTATAACGATTTCCCTGCTCATACGGACTTACATGCATATTATGGAGGAATACCTCGCCATTTTGCACTCTCGCAAATGCATCCTTTAAATTAACTCTACCTGCTCGGATCGATTTTATTTCTGTACCTTGCAGAACGATGCCAGTCTCATATGTTTCTTCAATAAAATAATCATGATATGCTTTTTTATTTTGTGATATAACTTTTCCTTGACCGCGTGGCATCAATTGTTCCCCCTATATAAACGTATATTATATTTTAACAGAGGCCCAATTCAGATTGCAACTATATTAACAACTCCTCTATACAACTTTCAAATATTTATACGTATTGTGCAAGCAATATTATTAATACTAAAGAAATCCATAGCTACGATTTTACTCGTAGCTATGTAGTACTAGCGCTTTTTCTTTTTCTTTTTACGCTTAGCGTTAGGGACATTTTCGTAAAACTTCTTTTTCTTCTGGGCTTTCTTTCCATCATTCTCGCTCTTATCATGCTGTTTGTTCCGAGAAGAATGCGTTTTTTTGCGTCCTTTGCCAGCATGGATGACCTTTGGTACGTCTTTTGAAGTTTTGCGGCGACCTTTCATACCTACTACTTCAAAATCTACTGAACGTTCATCTTTATTTACGTTAATAACTCTTACAGCTATTTCATCCCCAATACGAAATACATTTCCCGTTCGTTCACCAATCATGGCATAGTGGCGTTCATCATAGCGGTAATAGTCATCTGTTAAATAGCTAACATGAACAAGCCCCTCAATTGTATTTGGTAATTCAACAAATACACCAAAATTAGTAACTGAGCTTATAATTCCATCAAACTCTTCACCAATTTTATCTTCCATAAACTCCGTCTTTTTAAGTTCATCCGTTTCACGCTCAGCGTCGACCGCACGTCGTTCCATACTTGATGAATGCTCAGCAATTTCTGGTAGTTTCTCTTGCCAATTTTGTTGAACCTTTTCATCTAATTGACGATTAATTAAATATGTACGTATTAACCTATGAACGATCAAATCCGGATAACGACGAATTGGTGACGTAAAATGAGTATAAAAATCAGTCGATAACCCAAAATGACCAAGGCTTTCTGGGTCGTATTTAGCTTGCTTCATAGAGCGTAGCATAACTGTTGATACAACAACCTCTTCTGGTTGTCCTTGAACTGCCTCAATAATCTCCTGTAAAGCACGAGGATGGATTTCATTTGCTGAACCTTTTACTACATAGCCAAAGTTTGTAATGAACTCTAAAAAGCGATTTAACTTTTCTGGATTAGGATCCTCGTGAATACGATATATAAAAGGTACATTCATCCAATGAAAATGTTCAGCGACAGTTTCATTTGCAAGTAACATAAACTCTTCAATAAGCCTTTCTGCTACTGACCGCTCTCGAAGTACGACATCATAAGGGGCACCTTCTCGATTCACTAGAACTTTTGCCTCTTTAAAATCAAAATCAATTGCCCCACGTTGCATCCTTTTGTTACGTAACAATTCAGCAAGGTCAGCCATATCCTCAAACATAGGCACTAAAGAATCATACTTGTTTCTTAACTCTTCATCCTTATCAGTTAAAATATTGTTTACATCCGTATACGTCATTCGTTCAGTCGTTTTTATGACACTTTGAAATATTTCATGATGAACGACATCACCAGCTTCATTTATTTCCATTTCACATGATAAGGTCAATCGATCTACTTGAGGATTCAAGGAACAAATCCCATTTGAAAGCCGATGTGGAATCATCGGAATCACACGATCGACTAAATAAACGCTCGTTCCTCTTTCATGCGCCTCAATATCAATTTCTGCCCCCTCTTGGACATAATGACTGACATCGGCAATATGTACTCCCAGTTTAAAGTTACCATTCGATAATTTAGTTACCATAACAGCATCATCTAAGTCCTTAGCATCCGCACCATCAATCGTCACAATAACTTGGTCACGTAAATCACGTCTATCTTTGATGTCATCTTCTGATATAGTATCAGGAACTGAATTTGCTGCTTCTATTACTGCAGATGGGAATTCTTGAGGTAGTCCATGTTTATGAATAATGGAAAGAATATCGACACCCGGGTCATTCTTATGACCTAATATTTCTATAACTTCTCCTTCGGCACTCATTCTACCTTCTGGATAGCTAGTTAAGCGAACGACAACTTTATGTCCTTCAACTGCACCACCAGTCTTCCCTTTCGGAATAAAAATGTCATTTACAATTTTTTTATTATCAGGAATAACAAACCCAAAATATTTGCTTTCCACAAATGTCCCTACAGCTTCCTTAATACCACGATCTAATATTCTTACGATTGACCCTTCTTTTCTTGAGCCAGAAGAATGTGGGTTAATGCGAACAAGGACGACATCGCCATGCATTGCATTTTTTAATTCGTTTGGTGGAATAAAGACGTCATCAAGTGATTTGTCATCAGGAACGACAAACGCAAACCCTTTTGCATGACCTGTTAACGTGCCTCTAACTAGATTCATTTTTTCTGGTAGCCCATAGCGATTGCTTCTTGTTCTAACGACTAGCCCTTGCTCCTCCATTAAGACAAGTGCTTTGACAAATTGCTTAAAATCAGATGAATCTTCTATACCAAACGCTTCCTCTAATTCTTGTACTGTTAATGGCTTATACGCTTCTTCTTTCATAAAAGATAGCAATTTATCGGTATGTTGCTGGATTTCATCCATTGTATCTCCCCTCCTTTTTAAAGCATTTTCACATAGCCTGTTTGGAATATTATACTAGACACTCCATAACTAAGGGTAGTAACCTCATAGAAATACAACAAATTCTTCTACCCTTCTCTTTTTAAACTCGCTTGTTTCATTGATTATATAATAATTAGCTATTCCAATCTAAACTTTCTAAAAAGGCATAAACATCTTCATGCAACTGCTCCCGCTCTTTGTCAAGTGTAATCACATGGCCAGATTCCTCATACCATTTCAATTCCTTAATTGGTGATTCTACGCGGTTATAAATAATATTAGCACTGTCTGTATTAATCATGTTGTCGTGTCTTGCTTGAACGACAAATGTTGGTGCATAAATTAAATCAACTTGATCTCTAACACCAGCAATTAACTGCTGTAGTGCTTTTAAGGTCGTCATTGGCGTTTGCTGAAACTGCTGCATTTCTATGTCAATTTGTTCAACAGATTTCCCTTCAAACTTCTTATATTCTCTTGCATAATCAAGTACACCCTCGTACATGACCTCTTCACTCTTAATATACATCGGTGCACACATAGGAACAATTGCTTTTATAGGTACAGTGTAACCTAATTTTAACGAAAATACCCCCCCAAGTGATAGACCTGCTACGGCTATTTCTTCATGTCCTCTATCTTTTAAGTGTTGATAGGCTTCCATGACGTCCTGCCACCAGTCCTCTGGCCCTGTATGAACGAGCTCCTCTGGAGGAACACCATGTCCTTTATAAATAGGCGCATGACACGTATAGCCTTTCTTTTCTAAAAATCTTCCTAGCATTCTTACATCAGCTGAATTACCTGTAAAGCCATGCAATAATAACACCGCACGTTCGCCTGCTTCAAAGGTAAACGGCTTTGGGACGACTTGTTTCATTGTATATTCTCCTTTTCACGATGCAAAATACTGTTATAGTTTGCTCAAAACCATATAAACGTTATTATAGATCAAATTCACCATTTTCTCACTTAATAAATCTTTATTCATAGTATGTATATCGGACTTAACCATTCATTCATGTAGAATGGAAAAATAACATCATTTTTGCACCTAAAGTTGGAGATTTTCTCCCATAAAATAATTGTCTAATCGGCAATCCAAATGGAACACAATTTAAAAATCGCTGTGGTGAAGCATTAGATATCTCTACATTAATGAAAGAACCATTACACTCAGACGTTAACCACCAACAAAAACCACATCTAATGGTAACGGAGCATGGAAGAATTTAAAAGCGTATTACTTTTAGATTGTACGAAAGTATTCTTAGAGAAAATAAATAATACCAGCTTATTAAGTTTTTTGTATATTTACACGTACACAACTAGAATCCGTGGCATCTTATCAAACCCCTTTTTCGGTCTAATATAACAAAGGAACAAAGTTTACAAAAAGAGTCTATATTAAAAATAGAAATTTTTGTAATAAAAAACATCAATTTAGCTTTATGTCAGATTTGTCTCTTCTCCATCTCGACCTTAATCTTTATTTTCGAGAGACCCGGCTGCTGTCATCGGAGACTTATATAGCCTGTTTCAGAACTTAAGTTGGGATTATCGTGCTAATAGACATCGAATTTTCAATCAACCCTAATTGTATCGCTATGTGATACACGAGCTACAAATCTCATATAATTGTAAAATATACGATATAATAACATTTAGATTTCCTTGTCAATATAGGAGTTATCTATAATACTACAATTCGTGGGGAGTGAATATAAATGGATGAAAAAATCGCGATTGTAACAGGAGCTAACTCAGGAATGGGGTTGGCAACAACCGTTGAAATCGCCAAAACTGGGGCTACAGTTATCATGCTTTGTAGAAATAAAGAACGTGGTAACAAAGCTTTACAGGAAGCGATTGAACAAAGCAATTCAAACAAAATTGATTTAATGCTCTGTGATTTAGGTTCCTTTGAAAGTATTCGTTCATTCGTCAAACAATTTAAAGAAAAATATAATGTTTTGCATATATTAGTGAATAACGCTGGGGTTATCTCTTTAAAAAGGCAAGAAACAGTAGATGGTTATGAGGCACAAATAGGTGTTAACCATCTTGGACATTTTCTGTTAACTAATTTATTGCTAGATGTTATGAAAAACTCTAAGGAAGCTCGAATTGTTAATGTATCTTCTGGAGCTCATAAAATTGGAAAAATACATTTTAACGATATTAACCTAACGAAAAGATATAGGACTTTTAAAAGCTATTCACAATCTAAACTAGCGAATATTTTATTCACTAAAGTGTTAGCTGAAAGATTAAGAGAATCCTCTATTACTGTAAACGCTCTCCATCCTGGCGCAGTAGCTACAAATATTGGTGTCGACCGCAACACAGGTTTCGGTAAGACCGTCGTTGGATTGTTGAAGTATTTTTTCCTGACACCAGCTGAAGGGGCAGCTACTGCTGTTTATCTCGCTACAAGCCCTGAAGTTAAAGGTATAACTGGAGAGTATTTTTATAAAAAGAAGATCACTCCAGTTTCAAAACGAGCTCAAGATAACGAAGCTGCGCATAGGTTATGGAGCTGGAGTGAAGCTGCCGTAGAATTAACAAACGATTCTTTATAAATAACGGCTCTTAACGTAAACTTTGTTGCTATATAGATAAAAACGTCGTTTCACTTAACATTCATCGTTTTATAGAAGAATAGGTGCCATAGAATTTTTTAGTATGTTTATTTTTTCGTACAAAAAACAAAAGTCTATATGAAAACATCCTAAAAAAATGATAGCTAGGTACTTATAATATTACACTTTCCTATAAATAATTCTCTATCGTCACTTCCATACTATTAATAGCATTATGACGAAGGAGGATTTCCATATGAACCAAAGTAAAATACCTGAACAGCATCAAAATCAGCAACCTGGCCTGGAAAACATGATGGATCCAAAACCAGTTTCAGCTCTGCCTTCCTATAAGGCGAGTGGTAAACTAAAAGATAAAGTTGCGATTATTAGCGGTGGGGACAGTGGAATAGGAAGGTCAGTCGCTATACATTATGCAAAAGAAGGATCACATATTGTTATCATTTATTTGAATGAACATGAAGATGCGACCGAAACAAAAGACCTTGTAGAAAAAGAAGGTAGCAAATGTCTGTTAATTGATGGTGATATTGGTGACGAATCTTTTTGTATGCAAGCGATAAAGCAAACCATAGAGCTTTTTGGAAAGATTGACATCATTGTAAATAACGCTGCAGAACAGCACCCACAAAGTGGGTTACTTAATATTACCTCAGCACAACTAGAACGAACGTTTAAAACAAATATTTTCTCCTTCTTTTATCTTACAAAGTTTGCATTACCCTATTTACAGCAAGGAAGTGCCATTATTAATACTACTTCTATTACAGCTTATGAAGGAAATGAACAGCTCATCGATTATTCAGCTACAAAAGGTGCAATTGTTGCCTTTACTAGATCATTGGCAAAGTCATTGGTAGGGAAAGGTATTCGTGTAAACGGTGTTGCTCCCGGTCCAATTTGGACCCCTTTAATCCCTTCCACCTTTTCAAGCGGAAAGGTAGCAACATTCGGAAATAATACGCCAATGAAACGCCCAGGACAACCATGTGAAGTTGCCCCAGCATATGTATATTTAGCTAGTGATGATTCATCATATATGACTGGTCAAATACTACATATAAACGGTGGAAAAATAGTTAATGGGTAAAAAGAAAAGCAGGATGCAGATACTGGAAGCATAACACATGAAGATGAAGGTGTTTTCCTTTCGACTCAAGACTACACCACTTTAGGCTGAACATCTAGAATTGTTTAAGCACCTTGATCACCCTGAAAAAGCGCTGGAACTAATTAGGATCTTATTTATAGAAGGTAGAATTTAAAAAACAAAGCAGAAAAGCCGATTCCCTCTGGAATTCGGCTTCTTAGATTAATAACAATAACAAAGCATTTATATATAGGTTACTAAAATATTGCTCAAAACATAAAGAAAGACGTAATTAGTATCATTACCGAACAGCGCCATTTCATGAATAATTTTCAACTAGTCCAATAGTAAGCTACGCTTACCTCTTCGAACTATTCAACTTATTAATCATTGTGTCATATAATAATGATTCATTTGCAATACATACTTTTCCAAATAACTAACATCTTTGTAAATTGAAAGTTATTTAGGCGTAAATGCGACAGCCCTAGGATTTATCCCCACTTGCACAGTAGTTAGCACACTATGCGTCTTCGTGTCTATAACAGACACGTCCCCTGATCCATTGTTTATGACATAAGCATGCTTTCCAGCTGGTGTTATCGCTATATCAACTGGACCCATCCCCACTGGTACGGTAGCTATTACGGAGTGTGTCTTTGTATCGATGACTGTCGTAAACATACCTAGCAACGGATCTGTCCCAAAAACCTCTGTGTTCGTGACATAAGCGAGTTTGCCATCTGGAGTAAAAGTAACTGAAGCAGCTGCACCACCCGTATCTACGGTCGCAAGCACACTGTGGGTCTTCGTATCTATAACCGATACATTTCTCGATTCATTGTTTGTGACATAGGCAAGCTTTCCATCCGGTGTTATTGCTACATCAAATGGATTCGATCCCACTGGTACGGTAGCTATTACAGAATGTGTCTTTGTATCGATGACTGTCGTGAACATACCAAACACTGTTCCTATAAACGATGCGTTTGTAACATAAGCGAGTTTGCCATCTGGAGTAAAAGTAACTGAAGCAGCTGCACCACCCGTATTCACAGTAGCAAGCACACTGTGGGTCTTCGTATCTATAACTGACACGTTTCTTGAGTCATTGTTTGTGACATAGGCAAGCTTTCCATCCGGTGTTATTGCTACATCAAATGGATTCGATCCCACTGGTACGGTAGCTATTATGGAGTGTGTCTTTGTATCGATGACTGTCGTGAACATACCAAACACTGTTCCCATAAACGATGCGTTTGTAACATAAGCGAGTTTGCCATCTGGAGTAAAGGTGACATTAGCAGGAGTGCCAGCGGTATCCACGGTAGCAAGCACACTGTGGGTCTTCGTATCTATAACTGACACGTTCATTGAGGCATTGTTTGTGACATAGGCAAGCTTTCCATCCGGTGTTATTGCTACATCAAACGGATCACTTTCCACATCCACTGTAGTAATGACACTGTGGGTCTTCGTATCAATGACCGACACAGTTGCTGATCCTTGATTTGTGACATAGGCAAGTGTCATAAAAAAAACACCTTCTTTCGAATAATTGAGGATCAAAACGATTTTATCTATAGGAATGCTACGAATAAACATAATTTAATAATTATAAATAATATCCATATCTCAGATACCATAAAACTTATTATGTTTGATGAAGAAGGATTTCTTCTGTAACTCCTTACTACTTGACGTGTAGTAAAACATGTTTCGCTATCGGGGGCACATAAAAAAAGACTTTTCCAAAACAACTCTTCGTTAATAACCACTAGCCATCCTTAAATTACTCTTAATATAGTATATGTGTGTCTGTCGATGTTGTAGAACCACCAATAAGCATACATAATATTGAATTTCCAGCATATTTACTTCTGTAAAAAGACTTCTAAAATTCCCCCCTCAGAAAGTATTAACTTTTCTCCCGAGCTTTATTTAATATAAACCACAATGAAAAAGATGCATATTATCCTTAAATGAGTGAGCATCTGTAGTGTTAGATGGAATTAATGATTAAGGTTCTTATTTATGTTAATTATTCATATTCATTCTTTAACTAAAAGACTTTATATATATCTATTTATTTTCTCTCAGTTTCATTATTTGGATATAAGCCTCCTAAATCTCTAGTAGGATTGGGTCGGTGTAGAGTCTTCACCCGACTCATCGTTGGTGTAGTTAAATTGAACAAAATCACTGATGGTGTCTAGCTCTTTCATATTATAGAAAGCTATTATTAATTCTGGATAAGGTAGGTAAATATTTATAAATAGGATAAAGGGGTGATTAACTATTGCTAAAAATAGGATTAGACTCAAGGGTGTTAGATTGTCAACATAGAGCCGGTGTAGCAAGGTATACTCATAATGTAATTAATGAAATAGTAAAAGATTATGAGGACCAGTTTTATTTGCTAGGTGGACCTGTTGATTATTTAAATCATTTAAATAGAATTAGTATCGAACTACCCAACTATAATTTTGAGTATGCAAATAAAAGCATAGAATTAGCAGGGAATTCATCTGAATTGGATTTAGTGTTTTCTCCATTTTATTCAATTCCAGAACAACGAAATTTCAAAGCAGTATTAACAATTCATGATTTAATCCCATTAAAGCTAGAGGAGTTTTATAATAATACGCTAATTCACCAATTAATGGATGAATTTATTCGTAAAACAGTGGAACATGTAGAACATATCATTGCAGTGTCAAATCATACTAAACATGATATTATCGAGTTATTTTCTGTTGAGGAAGAACGAATTACTGTTATATATCCAGGACTAGATAATATTTTTTTGTCAGAACAAGAAGTCGAAAGCACATCTAAAAGCCAAGCTATACTGAATAAGTACAATATAAATAAACCATATATTTTATCAGTCTGTTCGTTCGAATTTAGAAAGAATCTCCAACGAATTTTAAATGCTTATGAACAATTAAGAGAAGCTCATAACGATAATATTGGATTAGTGTTAGTTGGAGGAGGGTTGTGGCCTTATGGTGAGTTATTCACTAATATAAGACACAGTAAATATTTTAATGACATCGTTATTACAGGTTACATTCCTGATGAACACCTCCCAACCCTTTATAAAAATGCTGAAACTTTTGTTTATCCTTCATTATATGAGGGTTTTGGATTTCCAGTTATCGAAGCAATGGCTTGTGGTACTCCAGTCGTTACATCAAATGTATCTTCATTATGTGAAGTAGGCGGTGAACTAGCTGTTTATTGTGATCCCTATAAAGTTGATTCTATCGTTAATGCGCTAGAGGAGACACTATTTAAAGCTAATAATTATAAAGAAGCAACAGCATTGAAAAAATGGGCTAGACAATTTTCATGGAAAAAAGCTGGGGAACAGACTAGAGAATTGTTATTTACAACTGTAAGTAGTATTAAGTAACACTCCTAATTACTTATTTTAAATAAGTAATAGGAATGGAGGAATAATCCCAATCATAATCTAAAGCCATTCGACAATGATCAAATGAGCTTATCTCTTCCATTAAGTTCTCCTATTTATTATATAAATAATATATCAATACTTCTAAATACTATATGTACAATTCTCTTCTTAATTAACAACTATTTATCGTTGCTTACAGAACTAGAAAAAATGATTATAACTTTTACCACTCTGCTAAACACTATGTGATAGATTGCTATTCGCTATGTTTCTTTAATAAGGATAAAGTATAATTGTAATTTTATGTTAAAATAATCATAGGGATGGTGAAGGGCTGTTCTAAATTAACGAAACAAAGTTATGTTTAAGACTATGGAGTAATAAGGTTGGTGAAAAACTATTAAAAAGATTTTACTCCCAGTGATTTATGTAAGTGAATGGGTATTATTTTTGTATATACTAATTTTTGTCTTTATGTTCAATATGATATATTACGCTAATATAATTCTGATTGATATGCCCTGGGAAGAGCCTATTGTATTGCCATTTATGAAATCATTAATCTTTGTATTAGTAGTAGGCATAGTTAGCTTTATATATATCAAATATCTAATAGGTAGTGCGTTATACATAAAAATTAAAGGAGTTATTTGGGGGTTATTATTCAGTTCGAATCTTCTAAGTTGTCTTCTTTGGTTTAGTTTAAGCTTTGGCTTTAATTTGTCTTATCATGAACGGATTTTACTAATAATAGCTATGTTAGTAAGTGCAATATTAACAATTCAAATTGTCTTTAAATATCGAAAAACTACAGTGACATAGTCCACTTAAAGTAGGTTGTTATACTCCCCTTCACTTATCAGATCTCACGGTCTTGATTCAAGTGGGGTATTCTGACCGTAAAATGATAAAATCTCTCTTAGCTAGTAAAATGTAATACACTTAAGACGTAGATACTAATAATAGATTCGGACATAAGGATATAGTTATAAAATCACCACAAAAATCTACGATTATATTTTGGAGGTTATGGACAGATAATTCTACCAGTATAGAGGAAAATAGTAGATTTTTTTCGCGAAAGGAAGAGGAGAGAAAAAGACCATTCATAGGATCATTTTTTTATAGCGAGATTCATAGACATATTACAAGAACAATTGAGAAAATTAAAAAGGAAGAACCTGTGCAAACAAGAAGAACTGGGCGCTGATCAATATAACCCAACTTTCTTTAATTCACTAAAATGGGCTTTCTAAGAGTGGTCAGCTCTGAGGGAATCGTCTATTGTGTAAGACCGTGAGTTCTATAGACACTTGCGGTCTTTCTTATTTTATGCAGATATTGCTTTTCTATATCATAAATGTTTGGAAACGTACAATTCCACATCTGGTAACTTGTAAGATGTTACGATAGATATTGAAAAATTTCTTTAATTACAAA
This sequence comes from Bacillus sp. SM2101, assembly GCF_018588585.1. NCBI lineage: Bacteria > Bacillati > Bacillota > Bacilli > Caryophanales > Bacillaceae > Bacillus > Bacillus sp. SM2101. Next base: position 14,099 of record NZ_JAEUFG010000020.1, on the reverse strand, counting down.
CTGTTCGTTGACTGATAAAGGAATAAAAGGGGTAAATGTATTGTGAAGATCTTATATGAGTTAATTATGATAAGCTTAGTAATTTTAATCATACTTACTTTTTGGATAGAAAATTCTTTTAATTCCATTATAAGTTGGATAGTTTGGGTTGTGTTTTTCTTAGATTTCATTTGTAGATTAATTTTTGTGAAAAACAAATGGGAATTCATAAAAAATAACCCCTTACTCATCGTTGCAATTATTCCATTTGATCAATTTTTTCAATTGGCCCGCCTTGTAAGAATCATTTATTTATTTAGGATTAAGACCATTACAAAATATTATATACAGCCATTGGTTCAACGGATATCTAATTTATCAAAATTACTTATTATCTTAGCCTTATTGATAATATTTTCTGTAGAAGCACTGCTATTATGGCAACTAGAGAACAATATTATATCTTTTTGGCATTCTTTTTACTTTGTGATAGGGCAATTGATGTTTTTTGGACGTGATATATATCAGGTAAATCACACTGTAAGTTATATTTGTGTAACTTTTAATTCAATAGTCGGAGTAGTCATTCACGGGTTGGTGATTCAGTGGTTTTTCAATAGAATTGAACCCTTTTATTTGAAATTTACTAGGATCCAACGCAAAGGTGAATAATTTGGTAAAACTACTCGTCTCTCTATCGTTCGTCTTTTCTAGGGGCAGTTTGAATTGAATAAGACAATACTCATAATGAAAAACGCTTGAATTAATATTCAAGCGTTTTTTTGTGTCGTCTTATATACGATAATTTACGTTACCGTTTAATATACGTTTGTATTTATTTCACCAGGTTATCTGAACCGCCTAGAGAAAAACCCTGAGCATGATAGTACATTAATGAAATAATAATATTGCTTGTAAGCTTTTTTTATTTAGCTTTGTTAACCCTTAAAGACCCATATATGCTAATACAATTGTTAACACGAAAAACAATACAGACAAAATAATCGTTAAGTTTTGTAAAACAGCATCTAATCCTCTTGCCTTTTGCTTTCCAAAAAGCTGCTCGGCTCCACCAGAAATGGCACCTGATAATCCTGCGCTTTTCCCTGATTGTAAAAGAACTACCGTAATGAGAGCTAGACAATCTATCACTAATAATGTCACAAATAATGTGGACATATGATACACCTCCAGAAAATCGTACTATTCACTTATTATAATTTAGCATATCTTAAAACTACAAACAAGTCCTTTTCAGGTAGTGACAGTATTTCAAGCACTACCGTAACAAATTATTTGTACTATTTGTTATTCCAGCTGTACCTATACTTATTTATATGAGGAGATATTTAATGACCTTTCGCTGCCACCCAATGTCTGTTGCACTATGGCATTTATAGTATTCAAGTAGAGTTACCTTAGCATTGAAACTAATTTTTTCCCGATGGCTTCGTCATTTGCTATTAGAGAAACATGACGTGATATATTAAAATCTTGAATTTCGATAGCTTTAACATTCTCTGATCTATTTTGTATAAATATTTCTGGAAGAATGGACATACCAAGGTTTGCTTCAACAAAACCTAATATACTTTGACCAAATTCAATTTCTGAGGCAACCTTTAAAGTAGAGCCCTTTGACGCAAATTCTTTGTCAACGAGCATTCTAGCATCGCATGTAGAGGGAAGTACAACAAATGATTCATCCTTTATTTCATGAAAGGAAATAGAGGTTTGGTTAGCATAAATCGGATGATTGGCATTTATAAATAAGAAAAAGCGTTCTGAAAATAAAAACTTAGAGTAATAAGAATGTTTGATTTCTCGATCATCAAATAATGCAACGTCTATTAACCCCTTCTCTAGCCCCGATAATAATTCCAAAAAGCTATGAGAAATTTTTACTCTGAATTGATCATTGTACTTATGCTTAGCAAATTTATAAGGAAGATAAGACGTTGCTATACTCGGCCAAGATCCTATTGTAATATCACCTATTCCTTGACTAAGATTAATTTCTTTACGTACAGAATTGACTTCCTTTAAGATTTTTTTACTGCTCTTTAATAATATTTCACCAGCCTGAGTTAATCGAACACCCGTAGAAGAGCGAATAAATAAACTAGCGCCTAAATCTACCTCAAGGTTTCTTATTTGTTTACTTAAAGCAGGTTGACTCATGTGTAATAATTCACTCGATTTAGTCAAACTTTTCGTTTCTGCAGTTATTTGAAATGCTTCTAACCATTCAATTTTCATGTATTTCACCTTTATAACTTTCTGTTATTCCCATCTAACATAATGGAAGTACATAATCTTATATATTGATGATAACCTATAGAAGTAACGAAGACAATTTTCCAATAAGAACAATACTACATCAATAATTATTATAATTAGGAGGTATATACATTGGCAAATATATTAATGGTTATATCAAATGGAATAGCAGTAAAATCATATCGAACAGGTTATTGGTCTGAGGAATTTCATGTTCCATTAAATGTATTAGAAGCAGCAGGTCATACTGTGTCAATTGCTTCACCAAAAGGCGGAGATGGGATGGTTGATCAGTTTTCTTTAAATGATGAAACAGACCCAGACGGGAAATCAAGAGAGTTTGAAAAGCTTGGGCGTTGGAAGGATACGTTACGTTTAGCTGACTTACAAGGAAAAGATTACGATGTCATATTATTTGTCGGAGGACATGGACCCATGTTCGATGTTTCCTACGATCCACATGCTCATCGTTTAATAAATGAAATTTATGATAATAAAGGCATCGTTGCAGCAGAGTGTCATGCACCTTCTGTGTTAGCTTTCACTTATAGAGAAGACGGTAAATCAATCATCGATGGGAAAAAGGTTACTGCTTTTCCAGATGCCTATGAACCAAAGGAAGTAATAGAATTTCTACCATATAGTGTAGAGCAAGAGCTGGCTAAAGTAGGCACATATGTCGGCAAATTAGACCAGCCAGCATTATCGATCTGGGCAGATGATCAAATTATTACGAGCCGTGACCCTGCATCATCGGAAAGTATCGCTCAAGAAATTGTAAAAGCATTAAAGAAAGATTAATTATATTGACAGCTGGCACATGAAGAATTTCAATTTGTGTTTCAGCTGTTTTCTTTTCTGAAGATTTGACTACGGAAAAATGCAAGTCTGTTCGAACGGTAAACTTGTTTAAGTATACATTCACACTTAATAACAGACTAAGATAAACAAATAAAAGGGTGGGACAGATGTTTATTAAGCAAAATTTTATAAACGGTCAGTGGATAGCATCAGAAGATGTTATTGCTATCAAAAACCCGGCAACGAAAGCAATAATAGGAGAAGTTTCAAATGGCGGGCATACAGAAGCAGTTCTAGCTATTGAAGCAGCATCAAAAGCCTTTGCTTTATGGTCGAAAAAGACTGCAAGGTATAGAAGTCAACTTCTTTATCAATGGTATCAATTAATTAAAGAGAATCAAGATGAACTAGCTCGGATCATAACGATTGAGCAAGGAAAACCATTAAAGGAAGCTTTAGCAGAGATCGAATATGCAAATGAGTATGTGTTATGGTATGCAGAGGAAGCGAAACGAAATTATGGTAATACGATTCCAGCCTCTACAACTAATAAACATATTATAGTAAAAAAAGAGCCAGTAGGAGTAGTTGCTGCTATTACACCTTGGAATTTCCCTGCTGCAATGATTACTAGGAAACTTGCCCCAGCATTAGCAGCTGGATGTACCGTCGTTGTAAAGCCCTCAGAAGAAACGCCTTTTACCGCTTTAAAGTTAATACAATTAGCAGAAAAAGCTAATTTCCCTAGAGGCGTAATAAATATCGTAACAGGTAATGCTAAACAAATTGGCAATGCTTGGTTACGAGATAAGCGGGTTAGAAAATTAAGTTTTACTGGATCAACACCTGTAGGAAAACTTCTAATGAAAGAAGCAGCTGATTCTGTAAAAAAATTATCTCTCGAACTAGGGGGACATGCACCATTCATTGTCACAGCACAGGCAGACATCGATAGAGCTGTTAAAGGAGCCATTCAATCTAAATTCCGCAATGCAGGTCAAGCGTGTGTTGCATCTAACCGATTCTACATTCATGAAGATGTGATAGAAAGCTTTACAGCTAGATTAGTAGAACGTACTTCACGTTTAACCTTGGGAAATGGGTTGAACAATAACATTGATATAGGACCCCTCATTAATGAGAATGCTATAGCAAAAGTTATGTATCATATTGAAGATGCTGTAGCGAAAGGTGCGTCTATTTTAACAGGCGGGAAAAAGATCTCGGAAGAAAAAGGTCATTATTTTCAGCCTACTGTCGTTGGAAATGTGACAGATGATATGGTCTGTATGCAGGACGAAACGTTTGGACCGTTAGCCCCTATTACCTCTTTTAAAACGATTGAGGAAGTAGTGAATAGGGCAAATAGCAGTCAATATGGTCTTGCTGCATATGTATTCACAACAAGTTTAGATGAAGCTACATTTTTCATGAACAATTTAGAGTATGGAGTAATAGGTGTAAATGACGGACTCCCATCAGCTGCGCAAGCTCCTTTTGGCGGTTATAAAGAAAGTGGATTAGGTAGAGAAGGCGGGTACTTTGGAATAGAAGAATATTTAGAGCAGAAGTATATCTCTGTTGACTCCTTTACGCAATAAGCCGTGATTCAAAATACAAAGCTATGGGTATAGAAGGAAAAAGTTATAGTATTTGTCTAACCAACCATATCACGAATAGTCTAATTAAGAGTTACAGAAAGATAATAATAATCCTTTAAGAAATACTAACCAAAACTAAAAAGACCTCACATTACGTGAGGTCTTCAATAATGTTATTTCTTTAAGTTATAGAATGATGCTAAACCATCAAAGCGTGCTGTTTCTTGTAATTGATCTTCGATGCGTAACAATTGATTATACTTCGCAACACGATCTGTACGTGATGGAGCACCAGTTTTGATTTGTCCTGCATTTGTTGCAACAGCGATATCAGCAATCGTGCTATCTTCAGTTTCACCTGAACGGTGAGAAATTACAGCCGTATAGCCCGCACGTTTTGCCATTTCAATTGCATCAAATGTTTCAGTTAATGTACCAATTTGGTTCACTTTAATAAGGATTGAATTACTAATTCCTTTTTCAATTCCTTCTTCAAGCTTTTTCGTATTTGTTACAAATAAATCGTCACCTACTAATTGAACTTTGTGTCCGATACGTTCTGTTAGTAGCTTATGACCTTCCCAGTCATTTTCATCTAATCCATCTTCAATTGAGATGATAGGATACTTTTCAACAAGCTCCTCATAGAATGAAACCATTTCTTCAGACGTTTTCACAACGCCTTCACCTTCTAAATGGTATTTGCCATCATCTTTGTTGTATAACTCAGATGAAGCTACATCCATTGCTAACATAATTTGTTCGCCTGGTTTATAGCCTGCTTTTTCAATAGCTTCAATAATTGTTTGCAACGCTTCTTCATTTGAGCTTAGGTTTGGTGCAAATCCACCTTCATCACCTACAGCTGTATTATAGCCTTTTGCTTTAAGAACAGATTTTAAACTATGGAATATTTCTGCACCCATACGAAGTGCTTCCTTGAAGTTTTGTGCACCTACAGGCATAACCATGAATTCTTGAATATCTACATTATTATCTGCATGCTCTCCACCGTTTACGATATTCATCATAGGAACAGGTAATGTTTTTGCGTTAAATCCACCTAAATATTGGTATAGTGGAATCTCTAAGAAATCAGCCGCAGCACGTGCTGCTGCCATTGATACACCTAAAATTGCATTTGCACCTAAATTACCTTTGTTTTCTGTCCCATCTAATGCCATTAACGCTTTGTCAATTGCTACTTGATCAGTCACGTCAAAGCCTACCATTTTTGGAGCGATGATTTCATTTACATTATTTACTGCTTGGATAACTCCTTTACCTAAATAACGATCTTTATCACCATCACGTAATTCCACAGCTTCATATTCTCCAGTTGATGCACCACTTGGTACTAATGCACGTCCAAATGCACCAGATTCAGTATATACTTCTACTTCAACTGTTGGGTTTCCACGAGAATCTAATACTTCACGACCATAAACGTCTACAATGATTGACATAATTATCTCTCCTTATTCGTTAATTAATGATTTTCCAGTCATTTCACTTGGTTGCTTTACATTTAATAATTGTAGCATTGTAGGTGCTAAATCACCTAATTTACCGCTATCTCTTAACTCAATTCCGTTTTTTGTTACGATTACTGGAACCGGGTTTGTCGTATGTGCAGTCATTGGCTTTCCTTCTAAAGTTACCACTTCATCTGAATTTCCATGGTCAGCGGTAATAATAGCTGTTCCGCCTTTGGCTTCCATTGCATCAACTATTTTTCCTAAACATTCATCCACTACTTCTATCGCCTTAATGGTTGGTTCTAGCATTCCGGAATGCCCAACCATATCAGGATTGGCATAGTTTAGAATAATTGCATCGTGCTTATCTGCGTCAATTTCCTTTAACAACGCATCAGTCACTTCATATGCGCTCATTTCTGGCTTTAAATCATACGTTGCTACCTTAGGTGAATCAATTAAAATCCGTTCTTCACCAGGGAATTCTTCTTCACGACCACCGCTCATAAAGAAGGTGACATGCGGATACTTTTCAGTTTCTGCAATCCTTAATTGCTTTAAGCCATTTTGTGATAGGACTTCACCAATTGTGTTGTCTAAATTTACTGGTTTAAAGGCTACGTATCCTTTTACCGTTTCACTAAAATGTGTTAGACAAACAAAATGTAAGTTTTTCGGATGCTTTGGTCCTCTGTCAAACGAACGAAAATCTTCATTCGTGAAAGTATTTGAAATTTGTATTGCTCTGTCTGGCCTGAAATTATAGAAGATCACCGCATCATCATCTTGGATGGTTGCTACTGGTGAGCCATCATCTTTGACAATAACTGAAGGTAACACGAATTCATCATAAATGCCGTTCGCATAAGAATCGTCTACACATTCAATCGCACTTTGATACGTCGGTCCCTCGCCATAAACCATGGAGCGATAAGATTTTTCTACACGGTCCCATCGTTTGTCCCTGTCCATAGAATAATAACGTCCAGAAATTGTAGCAATTTCTCCTACACCAATCTCAGCAATTTTTTCATTAAGACTATGAATGTAGGTTTTCGCAGTTTGCGGACCAACATCGCGACCATCTAGGAAACCATGAACATAAACCTTTTCTACACCTTCATTTGCAGCTATTTTTAGCAACGCGTACAAATGTTGTATATGGCTATGAACACCCCCATCAGATAATAAGCCAAAAATATGGAGGTTTGAACCTTTTTTCTTCGCATGATCCATCGCATTTAAGAAAGTATCGTTACTCTCAAATTCACCTTCGCGAATGGCTACGTTGACACGTGTTAAGCTTTGGTAAACAATTCGACCAGCACCAATATTTAAATGTCCAACTTCTGAGTTACCCATTTGACCCTCTGGAAGTCCTACTGCTTCCCCACTTGCTGTTAATGTTGCATGAGGATAGCTACTCCAATATCGATCAAAATTAGGCTTCTTTGCATGGGCTACAGCATTCCCTTTCGTTTCATCACGAAATGCAAAGCCATCTAAAATAATAAGTGCTACTGGTTTTTTACTCATGATTTGCTGCCCCCAAAAGCTGCAGGAAAGACTTAGGCTCTAGGCTTGCTCCACCGACGAGCGCACCGTCAATATGAGGTTGTGCCATATACTCGTTAATGTTCTCAGGCTTTACACTTCCACCGTATTGAATACGTGTTGCATCTGCCACCTCTTGAGAAAATTGCTCAGCGATAACTGAACGAATATGTTCACAAACTGCATTGGCATCTGCTGATGTAGATGACTTACCAGTACCGATTGCCCAAATTGGTTCATATGCTATAACAGTTTGTTTTGCTTGTTCAGATGTTAAACCATCCAACGCTTTTCTCACTTGATCAGCTACAAGGTCATTCGTTTGACCAGCTTCACGTTGCTCTAATGTTTCACCACAGCAAACAATAGGAGTAAGTTGATGATCAAAAGCTGCTTTTGTTTTTTTGTTTACAGTTTCGTCAGTTTCAGCAAACATCTCTCTACGTTCAGAATGTCCAATAATTACATAGCTTACTCGCAAATCTTCAAGTGCAACTGGGCTAATTTCTCCAGTAAAAGCACCACTGTTTTCGAAGTGCATATTTTGTGCACCGATTTTTAAATCAGTACTTGTAGTACTTGCCACTAACTTTTCTAAGAATAATGCTGGAGCACAAACGACTGAGTCAACTTTGCTAGGAGCAGGCACAAGCCCTTTCACTTCATCAACAAAGCTTACTGCTTCTGAAAGTACTTTATTCATTTTCCAGTTCCCAGCGATGATTGGTTTACGCATCGTACAACATTCCTTTCATTCTAGAGGATGTTCAAGAAGTTTCAATCGTTCTTGAACAAGCATTTATTGTGAAATTACTATAAGGTCCTGTTCAAAAAGGATGGACAACTCAGTAATTCGTCCCTCATTTATCTCTTACATTTTGAACAACCTCGTTAATTATTTATCTTGTAATGCTACAACACCTGGTAAAGCCTTACCTTCCATAAATTCAAGTGAAGCTCCACCGCCTGTAGAAATATGACTCATCTTATCAGCTAAATCAAATTTCTCGACCGCTGCAGCTGAATCTCCGCCACCGATAACAGAATACGTATCATTTGCATCCGCAAGTGCTTCTGCAACTGCTTTAGTTCCATTTGCAAAAGAGTCCATTTCAAAAACACCCATCGGTCCATTCCAAATAACAAGCTTAGATTTTGCAATCACATCTGAGTATATTTCTCTTGTTTTTGGACCAATATCTAAACCTTCCCAATCACTCGGAATGTTGTCGATACTTACATGTTTTATGTTAGCCTCATTTGAAAAATCGTCTGCAACAACCGTATCAACAGGCATATAAAAGTTCACACCTTTTGCTTTTGCCTTATCAATAAATGACTTTGCAAGATCAATTTTATCTTCTTCTAATAATGATTTACCAACATCATGTCCTAATGCTTTGATAAATGTGTACGCTAATCCCCCACCGATAATGAGATTATCAACATTATCAAGAAGGTTATCAATTACACCAATTTTATCTTTTACTTTAGCTCCTCCAATAACTGCTGTAAATGGGCGCTCAGGATTAGATAAAGCTTTGCCTAGCACTTCAAGCTCTTTTTCCATTAAAAATCCTGATACTGCTGGTAAATGTTCTGCAATACCAGCTGTTGTTGCATGCGCGCGATGTGCAGCACCAAAAGCATCATTTACATATATGTCAGCAAGCTCTGCGAAAGCTTTTGCTAATTCAGGATCATTTTTTTCTTCCCCTGGATAGAAACGAACGTTTTCAAGTAAAAGTACATCACCTTCTGATAAACTAGCAATTGCATTGTTTACTTCTTCACCGTATGCAACATTCGTCTTAACTACTTGTTTCCCAAGATGCTCACTTAAACGTTCTGCAACCGCAGTTAAGCGTAGTTCTTCAACAACGTTTCCTTTAGGACGTCCAAGATGACTTGCTAAAATTACTTTTGCGCCTTGCTCCATCAAATATTGAATTGTTGGAAGTGCTGCACGAATACGAGTGTCATCAGTGACAACTCCATCTTTCATAGGCACATTAAAATCGACACGACAAAAAACTCGCTTTCCTTTTACATCAACATCTTTTACAGTCTTTTTGTTCATTTGCAAAAGGCCTCCATTTCTGATGATTCTTCATAATCATTACTAAATCATGATAAGCGAAGTATTTATATCAAATTCTCTTTTCTTAAGTAAAGGGAGGGGGAATACTTCCCCTCTCCCCTATTGCAATGTATTTATGTTATCTTACAAGCCTTTTGAAACCATGTAGTCAATTAAATCAACAACACGATGAGAATATCCACTTTCATTGTCATACCAAGATACAACTTTCACAAGATTTCCTTCCATAACCATTGTTGAAAGTGAATCAATTGTAGATGAAGCAGGGTCACCGTTGTAATCGCCAGATACTAATGGCTCTTCACTGTAGTTTAAGATTCCTTTTAGGTCGCCTTCAGAAGCTTGTTTGAAAGCTGCATTAATTTCTTCAGCAGTAACTTCTTTGTCAACCTCAGCAACTAAGTCAACTAAAGAAACGTTTGGAGTTGGTACACGCATAGCCATACCATTTAATTTTCCTTTTAATTCAGGTAATACTAATGACACAGCTTTTGCAGCACCAGTAGTCGTTGGAATAATATTTTCAGCAGCTGCACGAGCACGTCTGTAATCTTTATGTGGTAAATCTAAGATTTGTTGGTCATTTGTATATGAGTGAACAGTCGTCATCATACCACGACGGATACCAAAGTTATCATTTAATACTTTAGCAAATGGTGCTAAACAGTTTGTAGTACAAGATGCATTTGAAACTACGTGATGGTTTGAAGCATCATATTGATCTTCGTTTACACCCATAACAATTGTAATATCTTCATCTGATGCAGGAGCAGAAATAATAACTTTTTTAGCACCAGCTTCAATATGTTTAGCAGCATCAACGCGCTTAGTGAAACGTCCAGTTGACTCAACTACAACATCAACTCCAAGATCTCCCCAACCAAGTTGTGCTGGATCACGTTCTGCTTTTACAAGGATTTCCTTACCGTCAACTACTAAATTGTTACCATTAACAGTTACATCAACATCTAATTTTCCATGAACTGAGTCATATTTTAAAAGATGAGCAAGCATATTTGCATCTGTTAAATCATTAACAGCAACTACTTCAATATTAGGGTTTTTTAATGCAGCACGAAATACGATACGACCAATACGGCCAAATCCATTAATACCAACTTTTACAGTCATGATAATTTCCTCCTTAAAATAGAAAGCTTAAATATATTAGGTAGGGATTAACCCTTAACTAACTCTTTTGCAGCACCTTCGTCGGTAATGAGCAAGGCGTTACTTGTTTGTTTAAAATAGGCTTTAATTGCTTTAGCCTTTGAGCCACCACCAGCAATTGCTATTACTGATTTATTATGTTTTAGGTCTTCAAGTTGTAGGCCAATCGTTTGAGCTTTATATACGACTTCTCCATGCTTATTAAAGTAATATCCAAAGGCTTCTGCTACAGCATTCGCCATTTCGATTTTCTTCATATCTTCATCTGAAGTTTTTCGGCGTATAGCCATAGTTTTAGCGTCTCCGATACCATGTATAACTATACTGGATGATTTTATAAGCGTGAGTACCTCTTTAATCGCAGGTTCTTCTATAATCGATTGGTAGGCTTCAGTACTAACTTGATCTGGGACATGAAGCAGTTGGTAGTTACCCATTGCTTTTTCAGCCATTTTTGCACATATCGTATTCGCTTGATTTTTTACATTCTCTCCTAAGCCACCTCGTGCAGGAACAAATAAGGTTTCCTTACTTTCGGTATTCGGAGTCATCATCTCTGCTACAGCAGCTAAAGTCGTACCTCCAGTTACCGCAACGATGCTGTTATCTTTCAAGCGCTTTTTAATACATGCAACACTCGCTCTGCCCATTTCTTTCTGAACCCAAGCTGATTGATCACTATCCCCTGATACTACAATTACTTCTTGTAGGCCTAATTTTTTCTTAACCTTCTCTTCAAGTAGCTTTAGTCCAGAGATTTCCTTCATCATCTCCTCAAGCTGCCGAAGAACGTAGACACCATCTTTCGTAATTGTCATACCAGACGCTTGTACAGAAAGTAAATCTTGATCCTTTAAGAATTGTACTTCAGCACGTAAGACCCTTTCACTCATACCTAGGCTAAGTGATAAACTTCTTCTGCCTATAGGTTGCATTAACCTTACATATTGTAAAACTTGATAGCGCCTTTGCATAACCTCTAGAAGGTTAGGTAATAATTTTTGTTGAACTTCAATTAATGAACGCATTGCAGTTCTCCTTAAAATTGGTGAAATTACCATCCGGGACTTTTAAAGTCCACCTATGACATATTATGTCCCGCATGTGGTAAAAAAAATCACCCCTGTTACAACTCTTATTCTAACAGGACTGACCCCTTTAATCAACCATTTAATCCTTGCTGTAAGCGCTTTTTTATTACATCTTTGTGAATAACTCCATACGCAATTTCTTCTCCCGCTATCTCAACTACAGGTATCATTAACTGATATTTCTCTAATAGCTGATCATCCTTGTAAATATCAGTTAATTCAAGTTGAAAAGGAATTTCAGTTTGTAGTTCAACTAATATTTTTTGAGCTTTGTCACATAAAGGACATTTTTCCTTCGTATACATGATTACTGTTTTGCTCATATCTTTCATCCTTTCAAAACAAAAACGCCTTCTTCAATCATATCTTTTTCTTTTTGAAGAAGACAAGATACCTAATTGATCTCTATACTTTGCAATTGTTCTTCGTGACACAATGATTTTGAAATCTCTATTTAACAGATTAACTAGTTTTTGGTCAGACAACGGACTTGCTTTGTCTTCCTCGTTTATCATTTGCTGTATTAACTCTTTAACTCTTGTTGAAGAAGCATCTTCATTAGAAGACGTATTGAGACTACTACTGAAAAATACCTTCATTTCAACTAAACCAAAGGGAGTCTGTACATATTTTCCTTTAACGGCTCTACTGACAGTAGATTCATGACATCCGACTACTTCTGCGACCTCTCTCATTGTAAGGGGTTTCAAAGATGATAACCCATGAACAAAAAAATTCGTCTGCCTCAATATGATTTGTTTTGTAACACTTAATAACGTCTGCTTTCTTTGTTCGAGGCTTTTTATAATCCATCCCCATTGTAAACCTTTTTCTCTTACAAAAGCACTCACTTTCTCATCGTCTACATTAGATAGGTCTTGCTCATATTGGACGTTAAATGATAGCTTTGGAAAATAATCTTCGTTAATAGCAGCTTCAAAATGTCCATTTTTCCGTTCAATAATTATATCAGGAATAATATAGGTTGTCTGTTCATGATGAAAAATATGTCCAGGACGAGGCTCTAATAATTGGATATGATCAAATATTTGTTGAATCTCTTTAGGCTTTACATTCAAAATCTTCGCCAAAGCCTTCCACGATTTTTGTGCGAACAATTCAAAGTAATCTTTAATAATAACTTCAGCTAATTCGTTCCTATGCTGCTCCCTTTGTAGCTGTATAAGCAAGCACTCTTGAACACTCCTTGCCCCAACTCCCACTGGATCAAGGTTTTGAATAATTTCTACACATTTAGTTATATCCTGCTCAGTAACCCCAAAGCGATTAATGACATCTTGAGCCTCAAAATGAAGATAACCGTTATTATCTATATTTTCTATGAGATGATCAACAACATTTCTTTCTATATTACTTATTGGTAATAGTAATATTTGTGAACGAAGATGATCGTATAGTTTTTCAGGCTCTCCCCCGATATTTTCCAACCAATTATGTTGCTTACTTTGAGATGATGTGTTGGAAGTTTTTTTTCTAGGTATATCAAATGGTGTACTTTCCTGTATCTCAACAAGAGGATTTTCTATAGCTATATCATGTAAAAAGGTAAGTAGTTCTTGAGAGGAATATTGAAGAAGCTCAATTGCTTGAGATAGTTCCTTAGTCATCGTAAGCTTTAATGTTTGTTCTTGAAATAACCCCGGTCTCATTTCCATGCTCTCCACCCCATATCTATTTTACAATATATGAGATAATAGGTGTATGGTAAAACAATGGAAGTTAGAAAAGCGACGCCGACTAAGCAGACTCGACAAGCACTGGAAGCTTTTCATTTGAAGGCGATTTTTGCCTTTCTGAAGCTCTATCATTTGAAGGCGCTCTTCGCCTTCGAAGTTTCTTGAACAAAAAGAGGCTGTGACAAAACCCACCTCTGAGATGAAAAAGCCGGTGAAATTTTACAAGAAGTAAAATTTCACCGGCTTTGTTTATTTTGGAATTAAAATAAGGACCACTTCTGATAAAATAAAGTTACCACACCAAATTTCATCGGAAAGAAGGGTCCTTATGTTTAAAAATTATATCA